>JADLCC010000610.1 GCA_020847425.1 Saprospiraceae bacterium | reverse complement strand
CGAGCAGGGAATGAGGCTCAAGCACCAGTAAAATCGCCCAACCGATTCAAAAAAAATCTATGAAACACTTCCTCCATATCCTGTATTTCGCCTGCCTTTCCTTCTCCGGAACTGCGCAAACCGTCACTTTCGAAGGGGCGCAGGCGTTTGTACTGAAAGACCAAACCAGGGTTGTGGTATTCCCGGCGAAGGACTGCGAACATTGTTTTTATTACATCCCCACCCATTTCCGCATTTCCTTCAATGAATCGAAACAGCCCGAGGTTTCGCTGCTGAAAATTTCGGAATCAGAAAACGACCCGGTCACGGGCGGCTTTTTACACGTGCTGTTCACCTGGGGAATCGACGGTACCCAGGACACGGAATTACAAGAACTGATCAGATCGAATACCGACTCACTGGGCGTTTTGCTGGGCGCCACTACAGCCGAAAACGACACGACGTTACCGGGAATTCAAATCAAGGGAAAAGACGAATTGTCCAACATCCTCAGAGCGGGGCTGAAAAGCAGCTCGGGGGTCGCTACAACACCCGGCGGCAAAATGGCGATGTCGTTCCGTTTTGATGAAGCGCAAATGAAAGTGTTACAGGATGCCCTGGACCATACCGGGGCCAAAAGCGATGCCGTATTTGAAATCAACCTCGTGGTACTGGTACAAACCGATAGGATGCAACAACGGCTGAAGATCAGCCAGCAGGTCAAATTGACCGATCTGCTACATTGGCTTCGGTAGCAGGTGTTGAAATCAAAAAACTAAACATGAAACACCCACCCTCTATTCCCGCAGTTTTGCTTTTCCTCCTGCTCCTGGCAGGCAGGAGCGCTGCTGCGCCTGCCGATATGTACATCGTCTTCTTCGTCACCCAAAACGGCACGACGGGGCATGTAGGCATCGCCATCGACAATTACGATATCCGGATTCGGGACACCTGGAAAAACGGCAAACTCATCACACTGGAGGATACGGTCACCAACGGAACCCTGACCTTTTTTGATCTCTGGCCGCAAAAAGACATCAAAATAGGCGATTTTCACAAAAATACCGCTCCACAGTACTTCCGCCTGCCGCGTTCCTCCTCCGAAGATAAAATCACGGTAGAATCCATCCTGTACAAAGGTTTACCTCACCGCTACCGGAAGCCCTGCGACGGTTTGTTGCGCATCCGGACCACATCGGCCGACGATTTTAAACTGGCGGCTTTTATCGACAGCCTGCCGCTGAAACAGACCGCGTACAATGCACGGCATTTCAATTGCGCCGACTTTGTCATTGTATGCCTGCAACAGCATTTCGGCTACCTGATCAAAGCCAAAGAATTTATACCGATGGGCTGGGTGAGCACGCCCAACCGCCTGTACCGCCGGAGTTGTGAGCGGCTTCCCGTAGAAGTATTGCGCGACCCGGGCCCAAAAGTCAAACGCTCTTTTTTTAAGGAAAGGGTGCTTAAAAAATATTTTTCCAATAAACATTCCGACAATGAAAATGACTAATTTCCCAATTTACAGCCTGTTTTCAGCACTTTTTATCCTCTTTTTCGCTCCTTCAAAGGGATGGGGCCAGGTGCTGGATTCGGAAAACAAGTTGAGCATTGCGCTATCCGACGGCACAACGGTCCTGCTGTACGGCCGGGCCAATACGGTCAGTTCGGGCACGGCTTACGGCAGTTTTTCCAACGAATACTACTACCTGCCGACCAACCTCCGGCTCTCCAAAAAAAAGGACGGCCAAACGCCTGAATTCCTGTTCCTGAAATACACCACCGAAGAACGCACCGACGCCGGCGGAGCGCAGGGCGCACTCATGCACTTCCTGATGGAGTGGGGGCTCACAGAGCAACAAACGGCTGAAGCGGAAGGTAAACTGAAATCGAAACTACAGGAACTGGCGAGCAATCCGGGACCCAGCAACCGGTACAAAAACGTCAGAAATCCGAAGATTGTGGGGCCGGCCGACCTGAAATCGGATGTGCCGGAGTCGTTCCGGATCATTTCCGGCACACTCACCAATAAGCAGTTTACACCCAACCTGATCACCACGGGTCGTGCGCCTTTGCTGCCGGGTTCCAAGTTGGCCGTGGCGGCTATTCTCGACAAAAACGGCGCCCAGTTGCTCGGTGCAACGTTTGAAAAAACACGTTCCATTACCGACGTTTCCATCGACCTGCGCTTTCAGTATTATGTGCTCACCCCGGCTGTGGAGGGAAAAATTACCGTGAATTGGGAGTCCATCGACTCACTGTACCAGAAGTTTAAACGCGATTACAAGCACAAGGATGATGATGAAACGACTTTGCCCAAACACAACTCGCTGACCGACGACATCATTACCGACTCTACCAAAGAGGAACTGTACCAGGTGTTGCGCGAAAGCAAAGCCGTCGACATCAAACTGGATGTGCTGCAGGCCAATGACCCGATAGCCCAGGAGGTCGTAAAATCGTTTATGGACTACTTCCTGAATTCGGTAACCAGCCAGGAATTCAATAAGGAAGGGGAGGGCCAAAAGTTCAAGGCCAAGGACTACAAAACCGACGACGAGTACCAGCCGTCCATCGACCTGTACGAATACCACGTGAACCGCGAAAAACTACAGTACAAGAAAAAAAGCGGCACGGAAACCTTCGACCTGAAACTGCGCATCCCGGTACTGAAAGAATCGACCCTCACCGAGAACCTCGCTTCCTGGTACGACGGCGTGAAAAACAACAAGGCCTGCGTAGGCTCCGTCAACCTGAACGATCCTTTTTTCCAGCACCGCGACATCAATATCATTCTTGACCTCGAAGCGGAAGAGATCATGGGCAAGGAAGTCAATTTCGCCACCGTCAACGTCCGCAAAAGACGCAAAGGCGCCGATGCGCACGACTTCAACGAAAGCATTACGTTCGACCGTAAACTGCTCGAAAAAAACGGCAACCGCGTTTCCCTGAGTTATTCGAAAGACCAGGACGAAGACCCGGAAGTGTACGAGTACAAAGTGCAGTGGAGCCTCCGCGGCGGCGCGTTGTTCCCAGCCGGCGACACCACCTGGACGAAAGGCTCCTGGCAGGGCATTACCCTCGCGCCGCCTGTGAAACCGCGCACCATCCGTTTTGAAGCCGACCTGGATGAAATGAAAGAAATGGGCATCAAAAACGTGACCCTCCAGGTGCGCTGCCAGAAATTCGGCAACGAAGTGGAAACGAACATCGGCATCAATGCTTCCAGCCCCGAATCCTTTACGGAAAAAATGATTTTTATGGACCGCAACACCAAAGGTTATGCCTACCGTATGGTGTTCCACCACAAAGAACTTGGACCGCTTGCCACGGAATGGGACGCAAAAATCAACACCGATTATGTATATGCCACCATTCCGAAGGAAATCAGGGATCAAAACCCGGAATGGCTCAAAAAGGCCGCCAATGCTGCCAAAATCCTGCTTTCCACCGACGAAAACGGCAACATCAGCAAAGAACAGAAGATACTCGACAAGTTCTCCAAAGTGCTGGATGTGGTGACGGAAAAGAAATAAGCCGCTGATTTGAAAGTGTGTCGTGTATGGTATTTCGTGTTTCGGGCGCTTGGCCCAAACTACTCAGGGTTTTCTTGGGCAAAGCGCCCCAAATACGAAAAACTATACACCAAACACCAATAACCGATAACAACTCATCTCCATACAATATGAAAATAATTTTGAAAACCGCATTTGCCCTTCTGATCGCTTTGGCGTTTTCCAACAACAGCTACGGCCAATTGGTCAACTACGACAACAAAGTCGATCTTGTCCTCTCCGACGGCACCAACCTCGTGCTCTACGGCAGCGACAGCAAACCACTCGAATATTACTACCTCCCCGTCAACCTGCGGCTGGCCAAACGCCCCGACGGCGTTCCGGAGTTTTTATTCCTGAAATACACCACCGACCAAAAAGCCGATGCAGGCGGCGTACAGGGCGCTATCATGCACTTCCTGATGGAGTGGGGCCTCACGCCCGAGCAACTCGCCGACGCACAAAAAAAGATCGAAGAACTTTTTAAAAAAGGCTCCCGTAGGGTGTATTACGGAAAAGACCCCAGCGGGAAACAGATTTACAAAACAGTGTCGAACAACAGCCAGTTGCCGGTGATCAAAGGCCCCATCGAACTGCAAATCGAAAAGGACAATTCCTTCAAAATCGTTTCGGCCATTCTGGAGGACAAAACCCTGACCCGCAATATCGTCACCAGTGGCAAAGCGCCCCTGATTCCCGGCGGCAAGGTAGCTGCAGCGGCCAGTTTTGACAAAAACGGCGCCCAACTGATGGCTGCCACTTTTGAAAAAGCACGCTCGATCACCGATTTGTCCATCGCGCTCAACTACAAATACAAAATGATGGCGCCGGCAGTGGAAGGCAGTATCATCATTTACTGGGACAAGTTTTACTCCTTCATGCAGGAGAAAGGCCACAATTACAACTACTACTACTATCACTGCGGCGACTGCGAAGTGGATGGCAAAAAGTACTCTTCCTACACTACCCAAAACTCCAATTACAACAGTTGGGATGTGATGACGGAAGAACTCCGCAAAAGAAAAATTGTGGTGGTCAACATCGACCAGAAAGACGCGGACAACCCCATTTGCAAAGACGTTGTAGACTATTTTATGAAAAGTTTCATAGAGTCGGTCAGCGACGACCAACAGGATGAAGCCGTTAGCAGCCCTGCTCAGGAGAGCAGTGATTCCATTCCTACGGCGTTTGCGTCCTCTTTTAACGTCAACCAGACCAAACTGAAACAACGCACCGAATCGGGTTATACCTACATCAGCCTGAAATACCGCGCGCCGATTACCCGCGAAGTACAACTGGTCGGCAATATGGCTTCCTGGTACAACGCAGCCAAAAACAATCCGCAATGCGTCGCTTCGGTCAACCTGAACGATCCTTTTTTCCAGCACCGCGACATCCATTGCATCATCGACCTGGAAAGTGAAGACATTTTTAATAAGGAAATCAACTATGCCACCGTCAATGTGCGGAAAAAACGCAATGCCGGCCAACCTTTCCAGGAGCAGGTGACCATCGACCGCGATTACCTGAAACAAAAAGGCGTGAAAGCCACCGT
>JADLCC010000609.1 GCA_020847425.1 Saprospiraceae bacterium | reverse complement strand
TTCCACAAGGACACGTTTTTGTTCGAGCAGTTTGAAAAAAACATCGTGTATCCCGCGCCGTTTTCCACGCCGGAATATCCTTTCGACCACGCTTCCGAGTTGTATGCCGAAGACGGTTGCCTGTTGTTTTCGGGGCGGCAGGTGCTAGCGGCTTTTATGCAGCCTTTGAGTTGGTACAATGTGGCTTTGCACGAATATGCGCGGGTGTTCGTACTGGCTTACCCGAAGGAGCCCTGGCCGGTTTTTTCGGATGAAAATATTTGGGAGCAACTGGAAAAAGCAGGCGGCATGCCGCGCGCGCATGTGGAATCCGTGATCGGACTGGCGGGCGCCGATCCGCTGCCGGTGGCGATTCACCATTATTTTACGTTTCCGGAAGGGTTTAGGAAGGCGCTGCCGGAAGTGAGTGGGGTGTTGGATGGGATTTTTGGGGGATGATTTGCTGGATTTGATGGAACGGATTTTTGGGATTTTTTCCCTCGTAGAGTGATGGAACACAGATGACACAGATGGGACACGGATTTAAAAGGATTTTTTCTCTCGCAGAGTAGATGGAACACAGATGACACAGATAAGACACAGATAAAAATGGATACAACCACAATCCATCTATATAAGGAAAAAAATCCTTAAAATCTGTGTTCCATCTGTGTCATCTGTGTTCCATCTACTCTACGAGAGAAAAAATCCTTTTAAATCTGTGTCCCATCTGTGTCATCTGTGTTCCATCTACTTCCGCCCGAAATCCGCCGGAATCTCCCCCCAATACTCCGTTTCCCATTTCAGGATAGGATTGGTGATGGTATTCAAGGCCAGCCATTTTTCCGCACGGTCGATGAGTTCAAAAATCTTCTCGTTTCTGCCGCTGTGCTCCAGTTTGGTGTTGCACTTGCCTTTTTTGACCCAGCCTTGTGCCGTTTTGGAGTCCGAATAAATGGGCAGTTTTGGTTTGCCTTGTTGTTTCAGCATGGCCAGCGCGTGCACGATGGCCAGGAACTCGCCGATGTTGTTGGTGCCGTCTTCCAGGGGTCCCATGTGGAACAACTCCTGTTTGGAGGAAGTCACCACACCGCGGTATTCCATGTCGCCGGGGTTGCCGCTGCAGGCCGCATCGACGGCGATACTGTCCTGGATAATGGCCGAACGGGGCGTTTTGCCTATAGCGGGTAAAGAGGGTTCGGCTTTTTTGATGAATTTCCAGTAATTGCTTTTCAGCGCCGCTTCGGCCTCGGCTTTGCTTTCAAAACTTTTGTACTTCGCTCCATTGAAGCCGTCGACCTGTTTTTTACAGGCGTCCCAGGTGGTGTAAACCCCAGGCCGGTGGCCTTCCCACACGACGTAAAATTTCTGTTTAGCCATTTCAGAGTTTCAACAAATTCACGCTGTAATAAGCCGTTGCGCCGAGAAAGGAAAGGCGGCCGTTGCAGAGCGAAGGCGTTGGGCAATTGCGGTCGTACAGGTTATCAATATTCGACAGGCCCAGGTTGGCGCGAACGCCGAAGATGCCGCCGATGTCTTTTTTCCCGAAATTGAGTTTGTATTGAAACCCGCCGGTCAGGCCGATATCCACTTTATTGAAGTCGTTGTAGGGATTGAACAGTTTGTTGGTACCGCCGCCCTCGGGCAGGATCGTTCCTTTCGTTTTGTTGCCGATCAGGACGCCCAGGTAGGGGCCGGCCATGATGGACAACTTGCCATCGCGGCGGAAAGTGATCTCCGGCACCAGGGCCACGTTGAGCCAGATACTTTGGTAGGTGACGTCGCGGGCGTATAGGGTATCGGCCTGGAATCTCGACGTGGCGCTCACGTAGCGGCCCACAATACCCAACTCGGCATTGATCGTGATAAAGCCGCCGCGGCCTTTGAAAGATGTTTGTGTGCCGAATTCCCAGCCCGTTTTGCCGGTGAAAGTCGGCTTGTCCTCATTGGTAACGGAGCGGAAAAAGCCCGTTTTCCGCATGGTGTTGTAGTTGGCGCCGATTTTCACCCGGAATTCTACGGAACCCGGTGTGAATTCACGCTCGAATACAAATTCCTGTTTTACGGGGCGGCCGTTGCGTTTGCCTTCCGTAAACACCTGCATTTCGCGTTTGCCCAGCAGCAGGTAGCGTATTTTTTGCGGATCGTCGTGTGCGGGATTTTCAAAAACATACCCATCGTAATCGGCAGTTGTCATGACAAAGGGGACCGGTTTGTTCTGGTTCTGGCCGCGCACGATGGCGTAATAGGTAATCGTGGTGTCGCGCAGTTCGAGCCGCAGCGTTTCCAGCGTAACGGTGTCGCCGTTTTCCGGTTTGATGCGCATACCCCGGCCGACGTACGTGCTGTCGTCCTGGATCGACCAGGATTCGAGGCGATCGCCCCTGTCGGTCGGCATAAACCAGGTACCGTCCAGGTCGCGGAGTTCACGGAAAATACCGGGCGCTTCGTCAGCCAGGATTTGGGTAAAAGCCCGTGCGGGCAATAGCAGAAACAGGAAGGCGAGTAGCCGCAGGGCATTTTTCATGTGTAGATATTTTGGGCAAAAGAACGAAGAAGCGCGAAATCGGAGATAATAATCTGCTGAATTACCTCCAACAAGTAATAGTGCAACCAAGATTCAAGTCATAATTGTGCTTTAATTGCCTTTTGCAATTTGCCTTTTTTACTATTGCATCTTATCTCCCCGCAAAACCCGGTACCGCTTGCGGGCGTCTACCGCAAATACGCTCCCCGAGTAGTCGATGAATATTTTTTCGTACAGTGCCTGCGCTTTTTCCAGGTCGTTGAGTTTGTTCTCGTACAATTGGGCCATGGAGTACAAGGCGTTGTCGGCACGGATCTCTTCTTTGTATTTATCCACAATTTCCTGGTACAGGGCAACGGCTTTTACGTAGTCGCGTTTCTTTTCATAGATCTGCGCTTCCAGGTACAGGATATCATCCTGCAGCGAGTGCTCCGGAAATTCGCGGCGCAGGGTATCCAGTTTGAGAAATGCATCCTCGAAGCGATTTTGAAACACTAGCATTTCAGCGCCGGAATACAGGGAAATAGCGGCCGAAGTGGTATCCAGGTTCAGGTTGTCCATGATAAAGACCGAAAGATCGAGCGCATCGTTGGCGATGAGTTTAGAGGTAGAAGCCTTCAGGACGTCGAATTGCGCCTGCGCCCACTGGAAATCGCCGTTGAAATAGGACAGCCGCGCGTTTTTGAAACGGGCTTCCTGACCGATCTGTTCTTCTTTAAATTCTTTGTCGACCTGGCTGAACAACAGGGTGCTTTCCCAGATATCGCTGCTCATCAGGTAAAAGTCGGCCAGGTTGATTTTCGTGCGCGCCAGGGTGTACCGGTCTAGTCCCGGCATCACTTTCATTTCTTCCAGCAACTTGATGGCTTTGGGCAAATTATTGACGTAATAAGCCTCTAAATCAGCCAGTTGTATAATGATCGAAGAAGTTTGGCGGCCCTTGCCGTATTGCGCCAGGAAGTTTTCGTATTCCGTTTCCAGTATTTGCAGGTCCGTTGCGGTATAGGCAAAACCCTCCGTTATTTTCCGGCGGCGGCATTCCATAGCGGCCTGTTTGGAATCAAAAAAGAAGGGGTTCATGTGGCCTTTTTCGGCTACGATATAGTCGTAAGCAGAAATGGCGACATCGTAATCGTGTGCATCGGACGCCTCTTCTGCCAGTTTGAACAGGCGCTGGCCGTTTTCACCGAGGCGCTGGTCGAGGGCTTTGTACTGGCGCAGGGCACTTTTAAAATCCCTGCGTTGCACAAAAGACCAGGCCAGCAATTCCACAAAATCGGGGTTTTCTTCCTTTTGAATCCGTTCGTACAGTTGCGCCTGCAAATCCGTAAAATCGGAAGGCGAGAGGAACCGCGCCATGCGGGTTTGTACCGCAGCCAGTTTGCCGGGATCGGCGGATAGTGCATTGAGGTAACAATTGACCATTTTCTCGGTTTCACCCTTGCGCTGGTACAAATCGCCGAGGTTATAGGCAAACCGGTTGGCGTCTTTCATCAGGGTAGCGCCGCGTTCGTAGGTCTGAACGGCCAGATCGAACTTGGAACTATTCACAAACGTATTGGCAAGCCGCGTGACGGAAGCATAGTCGCCCGCCATTTTGCTGATCGCTTTTTCATACTGCTGGGCGGCTTCCGCATCTTTTTCCTGCCGCTCGAAAAAGCCGCCGTAGGTCACATACAACATGACGTTATCCGGCATTTTGCGCAGCCGCTTTTTGATGATTTTTTCGCCTTCCTCGTAATTTTCGAGGTTGAGCAGGCTTTCCATGTGCCGGTTGAAAAAATATTCATTTTCTTCATCCTGCTCGGAAAGTTGGCCGTACAGCGTCGCCGCTTTTTCGTATTCGCCATCCATAAAATACTGGTTGGCCAGGTTGGGATCCTGTGCTTTCAAATCTGTGCTGTACAGGCCGGGCAGCAGGCAAACTGCTGTAAGGATCATCAACAATCGAAGTCTCATGTGCTTAATATGTTTGCAATAACAATAACAATTTTACCACATAGTTCACAGTAGTTTTCCCACATAGACCACATAGAAGATGTGCTCTATGTGGGAAAACTACTGTGAACTATGTTGTAAAATAGATAGAAAATGGTAACCATAACGCAAAGACAGCAAGATGTGTTTCAAATAGGCACATCCTCCGCTAAAACCGACAAAATATGACAAAAACCCAGCCAATGCCATAGACCGCCCCACTCACGACTCACCACTCACGATTCACGACATCACGATTCACGCCAAACCACTCCGCCAAACCGGTCCACGTATTGCCATTTCCCTTGCACGACCACCAGGGCGAGTCCGTTGCTGAACGGCGTAACCTCATCATAAGCGGCGGGAATGGATATTTTGCCTTCCGTATCGATGTATCCCCAGCGGCCGTTCACCCGCACCTGCGCCAGGCCATCGGAGAACACACCTGCGTCTTCAAACTTCGGCATAATGACCAGTTTGCCCGATTTGTCGATATAACCGTAGGCGCCGTTGATTTCCACCAGTGCGAGGCCCTCGCCGTAATCGCCGGCCAGGTCGAACATGGGTTCGATGGCAATTTCTCCCTGCTGGTTGACGAATCCGTATTTGCCGTCCCGGAAAGCCAGGGCCATGCCGTCGAAAAATTCGCCGTAAGCATGGTTTTTTACAAATGAAAACTGTGGAGTTACCCGTTCGCGGCCTGTGCGGTCGATCAACCCCCACTGTGTGCCACGGCTCACTATGGCTACCGACCCTTGAAAAGGCAGCGCCATATCCCATTGAGGATCAATCACAAATGCGCCGCTTTTATCTACAAAGCCCCATTTACCATCCTTGCCGGCGGGTGCCAGGCCTTGTTTAAAATCGCCGGTACCGGAAAACACGGGCTGGATCACGAACTGGCCGTCGGGCTGAATAAAACCGGCCCGGCCATCTACTTTGACGGCAGCCATGCCTTCGCTGAAATTACCGGCTTCTTCAAAAAAGGGTAAAATGGCTTCATCGCCCTGCTGGTTGAGGTATCCCCAGTGCCGCACGACCTGCACCCGGGCCAATCCTTGTTCGAATTGCCCGACATAGCGGTAAAACTTTTTGATCAGCAAACGCCCCAGCGCATCGATGGGCACCCATTGTCCATTGAGTTGAACCGACGCATACCCATTGTGAAAAGTACCAACTTCGAGGTACTGCGGTGTAATAAGCACTTCGCCCCGGCCGTCCATAAAGCCGAAGTAGCCATTTTCACGTATTTTAAACAGGGAGGAATGGTGCATGGGGGCAAAAGTACGAAGTCTGAAGCCATCAGTCAGAAGTCGTGTGGCATTTGTTAAAATTGTTGAGGGGTTGAGGGTTGAGATTGTTGAGGGCAGTAACCCAGGCTTGAGTTATCACCCTCAACAATCTCAACCCTCAACCCCTCAACAATTTTAACCCCTCAACAATCTCATCAGTTCAGCCGCTCATAAATTCCCGCTATCCCTTGTCCGCCGCCCACGCAGGCCGTTACCATGCCGTATTTCTGGTTGCTGCGGCGCATTTCATTCAAAATCTGGATAGACAGTTTGGCGCCAGTGCAGCCCAGCGGGTGGCCGAGCGCGATAGCACCGCCGTTGACATTCACGATGTCCGGGTTCAGGCCGGCTTCCTTGATCACCGCCAGCGCCTGGGCGCCAAAGGCTTCGTTGAGTTCGATGGCATCGACCTGTGCAAGCGACATGCCTGCCTGTTTGAGGGCTTTTGGAATAGCGGCACATGGTCCGATACCCATATAGAGTGGTTCCACGCCGGCGACGGCGCAGGATACCAGCCGGGCAACGGGTTCGAGGCCGAGCGCTTTCATCATGTTTTCAGACATGACCAGTACGAAAGCCGCCCCGTCGGAGGTTTGTGATGCATTGCCGGCGGTTACAACTCCGCCTTGCGCGAAAGCGGGACGCAGTTTGCCCAGGCCTTCCAGCGTGGTTTCGCGGCGCACGCCTTCGTCGGTATCTACTACGAAGTCGCGTTCTTTGCGTTTGTCGTTTTCGACCCAGACTTCCTTGACCTTGATCGGCACAATTTCATCTTTAAATTTGCCGGCGTCGATGGCCGCTGCGGCAAGGCGGTGGCTGCGCACCGAAAATTCGTCGGCCTGTTCGCGGCTGACCACATATTTTTGGGATACTGCTTCGGCAGTCAGTCCCATGCCCACCAGGTAATCCGGGGTATTGGAAGCGATGTTGTAATTGGGCGCCAGTTTGTAACCGGTCATCGGGATTGACGACATGCTTTCGGCGCCACCGGCGATGTAGCATTCGCCCATTCCGGCCCGAATTTTTGCCACTGCAATGCTGATGGTTTCCAGTCCGGAAGCGCAATAGCGGTTGACGGTCATGCCGGGCACATCTTTTCCAAGTGCGCGTACGGCGATCAGTCTGCCGATTTGCAGCCCCTGTTCTCCTTCGGGGTTGGCGCAACCCACGATAAGGTCATCCACCATTTTGGGGTCGAGTTCAGGTGTCTGCGCCAGCAGGTGTGTGATCACATCCACTGCCAGGTCGTCGGAGCGATAACCTTTGAATCCGCCTTTGCCGGCTTTACCGACTGCCGAGCGATAACCTTTGACAATATATGCTTCAGGCATAGTGAGTAGTTATTAGTTGTTGGTTATTAGTTATCAGTGTTGATAATCAAGCATTTGTAAAAAATTTGATCCAATGTCTTACATCAGAAAGCGCTGCCCAAACTATTTTGCCTGATGTACTTACTTATTATTGGATTGGAAAATGTTGGCCTCTGACCAGTCAGCGAAAAATCGCTCTTCCTAAACAGGGCGAAGTTAGAAGTCTTTTTTTAAAACAAGCGGGGAAATATTGAGTGTGTTTCGTTTTTGGTGTTTAGTGTTTGGGGCGCATTGCCCTCGGCAACCCACATAAGCAGGGCCAAGAGCAATGCGCCCCAAACACTAAACACCAAAAACGAAAAACGAAAAATGAAACACTCCCGAAATAATTTGGTTGCGGCAGAATAAAAAAGCCGTCCAAGCATTGCGCTAGGACGGCTAACCCCAAAAAACCAAATGAAAACAATCTTTCTTT
>JADLCC010000608.1 GCA_020847425.1 Saprospiraceae bacterium | reverse complement strand
TATAAGTAACCTCCAGAAAAAGACGGTGAAAAGCATAGCGATCGCCTGGTTGCTGACCTTGCCTGTTACGATGGTTTTGTCGGCTTTGCTGTTCCTGTTGTTCCGCTTGTTCGCATAGTGACATAATGCGTTGAGGGTGCGCTGATTGCGCATCCTCAACGCTTGTTTAGCCTTCGGCTTAGACCCAATTTTTCTGTATCCATTCTTCACAAGTCTGTCCTAACCTGACTTATGTATTTACATCGTTCTACGGCGATGCTTGTCTGCCTATGCGCATGGACAAGTGTTTTCGCCCAGGGGTCGCTACAAGACACCCTTAAAAAAACAACCCCTGCACCCGTTTCTGCCAGTCCGTCGCACAGCAAATGGTACGATAAAATCAGTATCAAGGGGTATTCGCAGTTTCGCTACAATCGGTTATTGGAAACCAATCCCGACCTGAAATGTGAACAATGCGATAAAAGTATCGGCCGCGGACAATCGTTCTCCTTTCGACGGGGGCGTGTGGTACTCAGCGGCGATATCCATGAAAGGGTTTTTCTGTACCTACAGTTTGACTATTCTTCCGATGCAAGCAGTAATAGCAAACATTACTTACAGGTGCGCGATGCCTACATCGATTATGCATTTGACAAGAAAAAAACGTTTCGGGTGCGTGCAGGACAAAGCAAGGTCCCTTACGGTTTTGACAACCTGCAATCCAGTTCGATCCGCCTGCCATTGGACCGCAGTGATGCCATTAACTCAGGAGTGCCAAATGAGCGAGATATAGGTCTTTTCCTTTATTATGCACCTCAGAAAACCCGGATGCTGTTCAAAAAGTTGACAGATGAGGGCCTGAAAGGTTCGGGTGATTATGGAATAGCTGCTTTTGGTATTTACAATGGTCAAAGTGCCAACAAACCTGAATTGAACGATAACGTGCATGTTGTTACACGTCTATCCTATCCGTTTCAGATTGGCCGTCAATTGATAGAGCCGGGTTTTCAGGCCTATTCTGGACAAATCACGCTTGCTTCAGACCAGGTATCTTCCGGCGCCAGAAAAATCTCCAACCTCACTTATGATGACCGGCGAATGGCGGTCTCCATGATTTTATACCCGCAACCATTTGGCCTGGCAGCAGAATACAATATAGGTAAAGGGCCTGGATTTGACGCAATAACGGACTCAATCCGCACTCAAAATCTGAAAGGTGGATATGTAATGGCTTCTTATCGATGCAAATGGAGAAAAGGCTTTTTAGTCCCATATTTGCGTTATCAGGTCTATGATGGAGGCAAAAAACAGGAATTGGATGCCCGATACTACCATGTAAAAGAAACGGAAATCGGGGTAGAGTGGCAACCGATCAAAAACCTGGAACTCACCATGGCTTATGTAATCGCTGATCGTCGGTACGCTGATTTTAAGGTGGATTACAGCGAGAAGGGCAACATGCTGCGCATGCAGTTGCAGGTAAATTATTGAGGTTGAAAGAACACGGATTTGAGGTATTGGACACGGATTTCGGATTGGAATTCTATTCAAAAATCTGTGTCCAATACCTCAAATCCGTGTTCTTTCAACCTCAAAACTGATAACACTTTATCTTTTTCCGGTTTTGCTTGCTGCCCCTGCTACGCTCTTTGTTCAAACGGTCTTTGCCGCCTCCGCCGCCGTTACCAAAGCTGAAACCGTTGATTTTCAACCCGATATACGCATCGGTTCCGCTTAGTTTATCTTTGGTGAAAAAACTGCCCAGGTTATCGCTTCCGAGGTAGAGCCAGCCGAGGCGTGCCGCCAGTCCTATGCGCAGCGATTGCCAGTCATTGAGCACAACAGGCAACGACAGTGAAGCCCAGCGGTGCTCAAAACGCGGCGCCACTGCGAGTGTAGAAGTCCGTTTGAGTGAATGTTTAAGCAAAGGAGCCCGTTGTACCACAACTGCACTACAGTAAAAATGAGGCATCACCCTGACATCCACTTGTGCGGAAATCGCCGTCGGGAGCCCCATCGAAAATGATTCCGCCTGCAGCGAAGCAAGCGGATCGCCCATCAGCAAATCGCTGATAATCCGGGTATACCCTTGCGCATTATCCGCAGAGATCGCATTGCCATCTATGGTTCCGATGGAATCCAGGCGCAACAGGTGCCGTTCTGAACTGCGTGAAAAACGTACAAATCCCAGATCCAGTAAAGAAACTCCGGCACGCCACTGGTAATCACCATCCTCATCAGCGGCGGCAGCCCAACTGAAACCGATATCGACCCCGGCGCCGAATCCGCCCAGTTCCGAGCCGCCACCGGCCACCGTTTCCGCATCCAACAATCCGCCGGAAAGGCCGTATTCCCAGGTTGGCCGGTTAAAAATAGCGGTGTCATTGCTTCCGGGAGTGTATTGAAAGCCGGTTTGGGAGCGACCAAACCCGCCCACGAAACCCATCAGGAACTTTGGATTAACACCCCAGGCTGTTGTCAGATCGCCATCATTATTGCTTCTGCTATAATGGAGACCTACTTCGGCCCAGCTCATAGATTCAATTCCAAATGGCTGAATGTCAATAGTTTGTCCGATCCTGATTTGGCTAAAAGCCGGGTAGCGGAATATCGATGGAATCCGGTAAGCAGAGAAATCTCCCCGAACTGCGGTGCTCAGACCCAGCACATTGTTTTCACCGAACCGGAAACTGAAACCCGGTCCGCCAATGTGGGTCTGTGCCACACCGCGCATGCGCCGGTCTTTGTCAAAATAATCCAACAGGATGGCGTCTGCCGGCACAGGCTGTTCCGGCGCCAGGTCGGATACCGCCAGAATATTGTCTGTATTGCGCAAGGCATTGGGCAAACTGGTATTCCGGAGAAAAGCGTAATTGTTTTCAAAAAAGATACCGGCGTTAAACAGGCTGACTTCCCAGTTATGGGGCATAAATGCGGTGTTGGCAGGGTTCAGGGCTGTTGAATACATACCGGAATACCGCTCGAGGCGCATACCCAACTGTTCCTGAGCGGTTAAAATTTGCCCGAAAAGAAAAAAAACACACGAGAAGATGGAAGTCCGAAACAGGCGGAAACATTGCATGAGCGAAAATTGACAGATTTGATGAGTATGGGTTGAGGGGTTGAGGGTTGAAAGGTTGAGGGTAATTACCCTTGGGGTTGGAAATAAATTTGGCTTCTATGTAACCAGTTCCAAGGGTAATTACCCTCAACCTTTCAACCCTCAACCCCTCAACATCAGAAGAGATTGCCAAACAACGTCCAAATAACCCACCGGATTGAATGCCGCCGCCCTTTTTTTGCCTCAAACCTGAAATATTTGCCCCGAAGCCATCTTTTTAGGCCTAAGCGGGAGAAGCATGCAGAAAGTAGGGGCAGGCGCACTATCTTTGGCCGTGTAATTTTTACGCTAACTATTGTTTGTTCACAAAACTTGCCGTTATAAATGAAATTCCGACCCGGTGTCCTGCATGGCCAGGAAGTAACAGATCTCCTCAATTATGCCAATGAACAAAACTTCGCGCTACCTGCGGTGAATGTGATCGGCACCAACACTGTAAATGCTGTTCTGGAAACAGCAGCTGCGGTAAAAAGTCCTGTAATCATTCAGTATTCGCATGGAGGCGCCGCGTTTTTTGCTGGCAAAGGCTTGTCCAACGAAGGTCAGAAAGCCTCTATTCTGGGCGGTATTTCCGGAGCGCAACACGTCCATGCAATGGCAGAGGCTTATGGCGTACCTGTTATCCTGCACACGGACCACTGTGCGCTGAAGATCATCCAATGGGTAGACGGACTACTGGACGCTGGGGAAAAGTTCTATGAAAAGAACGGTTACCCGCTTTACAGCAGCCACATGCTCGACCTGTCGGAAGAGCCTTTGCATGAAAACATCGAAATTTGTTCTGAGCGCTTTGTTCGTATGGCAAAAATGGGCATGACCCTTGAAATCGAACTCGGCGTTACCGGCGGAGAAGAAGACGGTGTGGATAATACAGATGTCGATTCTTCCCGGTTGTATACACAACCGCATGAAGTAGCGTATTCGTACGAACACCTGCTCAAAATCAGCCCCAATTTTACTATTGCAGCAGCATTCGGCAATGTGCACGGTGTGTACAAACCCGGTAATGTCAAATTGCAACCCGTGATTCTCAAAAACTCACAGGAGTATATCCGCGAAAAATTCGGACTGGCCGGCAAAACGCCCGTCAACTTTGTTTTCCACGGCGGTTCGGGTTCTGCTCAGAGTGAAATCCGCGAAGCCATTGAATACGGCGCGGTGAAAATGAACATCGACACCGATATGCAGTGGGCTTACTGGGATGGTATTCGCGCATATTACGAATCCAAAAAAGGGTACCTGCAAAGCCAGATCGGCAACCCGGAAGGTGATGACAAGCCCAATAAAAAATACTACGACCCACGGGTATGGCTGCGCGAAGGCGAAAAAACGTTTGTCGTTCGCCTGAAGCAGGCATTTGAAGATTTGAACTGCATCGGCAAAAACGCGTGAACGTGTTTAGTTTTTAGTGTTTAGTGTTTAGGGCGCGTCGCCCAAACTACCTACAGTTGCCTTGGGCGAAGCGCCCTAAACACTAAACACTAAAAACTAAACACAACAAGGCCTCTTATTTTTTTGTATTCCCGCAACTGCTTTCCCATTTTTTTACATCTTTGCTGCTGACATTCGGGTATAAAATTTTTTACAAAAATTAAAACCCCGATTATTCTTCCAAAATCAGCAACAACTATAGATGGCTCTTTCTACAACAATTTCAGGCGAAACAGACAAAAAACCCAAACTCGGTACCAGTCAAATTTGGAACATGAGTGTCGGGTTTCTGGGTATCCAGGCAGGTTTTGCGCTCCAAAATGGCAATGCAAGCAGCATTTTACAGCGCTATGGCGCCGATGTGCACGAATTGCCCAATTTCTGGCTGGTGGCGCCGATAATCGGCATGATCGTCCAGCCGATTATCGGGCATTATTCAGACCGCACCTGGACGCGTTTTGGCCGCCGCAAGCCGTTTTTTCTCGCAGGGGCCATCGCCGCATGTTTTGGTATGATGCTGATGCCCAACGCAGGCGCATTGGCTGCTATGTTGCCGCTGGTGCTCATGGGCGCAGGCATGCTGATGATCATGGATGCCTCTTTTAATGTAGCCATGGAACCTTTCCGTGCTTTGGTTGCCGACAAACTGCCCGCTTCCCAACGAACACAAGGGTTTTCTGTTCAAACGGCACTTATCGGTATCGGCGCTGTAATCGGCTCCTGGCTCCCCTGGTTTTTGGCGAACAAAGCAGGAGTGGCTGATACTGCTGCCGAAGGGCTGGTTCCTGATAACGTAAAATGGTCTTTCTACATTGGCGGTTTTTTGTTGCTGGGGGCTGTTTTATGGACCATTTTTACCACTAAAGAATACCCTCCTAAGGAGCAGAATGAATACGCCGGCGGGATTGATACGGAAATTGAAAAAGGTGGTTTGGGACTGATATTCAAGGACTTGGCCAAGATGCCAAAAACCATGCGTCAATTGGGCTGGGTTCAATTTTTCTCCTGGTTCGGCCTTTTTTCCATGTGGGTATTCACTACGCCCGCTATTGCCCACCATGTATACGGGTGCGCCATAGACGATACAAGTTCACAGGCTTATAGCGATGCGGGCAACTGGACAGGTATTATTTTTGGCGTTTACAACCTGGTTTCAGCCATATTCGCACTGTTATTGCCTTCTATTGCCGGTCGTATTGGCCGGAAAAAAACGCATGCCATTGCACTGGTTTGCGGCGGCCTGGGGTTGATCTCCATGTATTTTGCTACTTCTCCTAATTTCCTGCTGTTGTCTATGGTTGGTGTAGGCATGGCCTGGGCGAGTATCCTCGCGATGCCTTATGCCATGCTGGCGGGTTCTTTACCTTCCCATAAAATGGGCGTTTACATGGGCATTTTCAACTTTTTTATCACCATTCCACAAATCATAAGTGGGGTGATTAATCGCCCGATCGTTCACAATGTATTTGGCAACAATGCTATTTACGCTATTGTAATGGCAGGCGTATTTTTTCTCCTGGCGGCGGCTTCTGTGACGCTGGTGGAAGACAAGGATGATCCGGTTGGGCAACGCGCCTAGGCGCATCCGTCCATCAAACCTTTCAAACCATCAAACCATCAAACATATTCTATTCACCTAAACATACTCAATATGGAACTGAACTCTCTTATTTTCACTCTCATTATCGGCGCTGCATCCGGTTGGCTGGCTGGGCTTATCCGTCAGGGTTATGGTTTTGGTCTGCTGGGGAACATTGTAATTGGTATTCTCGGCGCTTTTGTCGGTAGTTGGTTGTTCAAGCAACTGGGCGTACACATCGGCAGCGGTTTGGTCAATCACATTATTACTGCGGTAATCGGTGCGCTGGTGTTGCTGTTTTTGATCGGACTTATCCGGCAAAAGTAGACCAGGCATTTTATATAAAAATAGGCACATAGCGCACATAGTTAATTGATTTATAACACTATGTGTCCTATGTGCCTATGTGTTTAATAAACAATAATATCAAAAATATGCATTACCGATTGCTGCTTTTTTGCCTGATATTTTCCCTCCCGGCCTGCAAAGACTACATGGGCAATCCCTACAAAACAGCCCTGAGCCCGCGTGTCGTGCCGGTATCCAACAGCGATCTGCGCATGGAGCCTGCGTTGTGGTGGACCGGAATGCAGCACAATGAAGTTGAAATCCTGGCCCAACGCGAGGACCTGGCATCCTACACCCTCGAACTGGGAGCTGCAAAAGGTATTAAACTGCTCAAGGTAGAAAAAGGTGACAGCCCCAATTATTTGTTTATTACGCTGCAAATCAGTGAAAAAGCATTGCAGCAAAAGGTCCCGCTTGTTTTTTCAAAAGGAACCCAAATTTTTACGGCTGAATTCCCTGTTTATGCGCGGAACACCATGCCCAAAGCGCAAGGCATAAACAGCAGGGATGTGGTGTACATGCTCATGCCCGACCGCTTCGCAAACGGTGACACTTCCAACGACTCCATTGCCGGGATGCTGGAAAAGGCTAACAGAATGGATGGCGAAAGCCGGCACGGCGGCGATCTGGCGGGTGTGCGCCAGCACCTCGATTATTTGCAGGATCTGGGTGTCACAGCGCTATGGCTCAATCCTGAACTCGAAAATGACCAGCCTGCCGCATCGTACCACGGCTATGCTGTAACCAACCATTACCGGGTGGACCGGCGCTTCGGGACCAACGAGCAATACCGCGAACTGGTCAGTGAATGCCACCGCCGCGGTATGAAAATGATCCGGGATGTGGTAACCAACCACATTGGCAGCAACCATTACTGGATGAAAGATCTGCCCACCAAAGACTGGGTTAATCAATGGCCGACCTATACCAACACGTCTTTCAGGGCGCCCACCATATTGGACCCTTATGCATCCGAATATGATAAAAAAAGATTCAGCGACGGTTGGTTTGACGTCGAAATGCCCGACCTCAACCAACGCAACCCGCACGTTGCAAAATACCTGATCCAGCAAGCGATCTGGTGGATCGAATACGCAGGACTGGATGGCTTTCGCATCGACACCTATACCTATTCCGACCAGGATTTTATGAGTAAGTGGTGTGCCGCAGTGCGCAAGGAGTATCCCAATATTGGCATGTTTGGTGAAATCTGGGAGCAGGGTGTTGTTGTGCAGGGTTTTTTCGCCGACAATCAACCCATGGCACGGGCGCAATTTGATTCCAATCTGCCGGGTGTCATCGATTTCCAGTTGTGTTTTGCCATTCAGGAGGCCCTGACGAAAGGTCCGGGCTGGCAGGACGGCGATGCGCGTATTTACTATACATTGGCGCAGGATTACTTTTATGAGGACCCCTCAAAAAACCTGATCATTTTGGACAACCACGATATGAAACGCTTTTATTCTGTGGTGGATGAACAGATCGACAAGTATAAAAGCGGTCTTGCATTCCTGCTGACCATGCGGGGCATCCCCCAGATTTATTATGCTACGGAAATCCTGAGTACGGGCACCGGTGTACCTTCCTGGGCTACTTACCGAAAAGATTTTCCTGGAGGCTGGCCTTCCGATACGATCAATAAATTCACCGCAGCAGGCCGAACGCCTTTAGAAAACGAGGCCTTTAACTATGTCCGCACCCTTATCCGATACCGCCAGGCCACACCTGCATTGCAAACGGGAAAACTGATGCAGTTCGCACCTTTCGACGGTTTGTACACCTACTTTCGGTACGACCAGCAGAAAACAGTTATGGTAGTATTGAATACTTCCAACAAGGACAAAGTGCTGGAAACGGCTCGTTTCGCGGAACGTATGAATGGTTTCACCCGCGCTAAAAATGTGGTAACCGGCGAAAATATCAACGATTTAAGCCGCTTGAACCTGGGGAAAAACGCCTGCCTGGTGCTGGAGTTAAAGGGATGAGGGATGAGGGATGAGGGATGAGGAATGAGGGATGGCCGGGTTTGATGTCGGACATAACGCTCGGCCATTCCTCATCCCTCATTCCTCATTTTGCTCTTCCGTTCCTATTCACCGCCACAGCACTCGCTTGCTGCGTAGAAAACATATAAATGTCCTGAATATTGACATGTGCGGGCCGCGTCGCCATGTAATAAATAGCATCGGCTACGTCGCTTGATTTGAGCGGCTGGAAATCGTTGTAAATTTTGGCTTTTTCCGCATCGCCATCGAAGCGTGTTATAGCAAATTCTGTTTCTTCCACATGCCCGGGGCTCACCTGACCCACACGTATATTGTGTGTGAACAGGTCATACCGCATGCCTTTGGTCAGCGCATCGACGGCCGCCTTGCTGGCGCAGTACAGGTTGCCGTTTGGATAGATTTCCCTGCCAGCAATACTGCCAACATTGATGATAAAACCGCTTTTGCGCTGCACCATGCCTTGTGCTATGATGCGGGAAACGTAAGCCATACCTTTTACATTGGTATCGATCATCGCATCCCAATGAGCAAGACTGCCTTCCTGTATTGGGGCGAAACCTTTTGCCAGGCCGGCATTATTGATAAGGATGTCGATGTTTTGGAAGTTTTCCGGCAGATTGGTCAGGGCGGCCTCCACCGCTCCCGCATCGCGCACATCAAAAGGCAACAGCAGCACATCAGTGCCATAATCGGCTTCAAAGATGTTTTTAATGGCCACCAGGCGTTCCACACGCCTGCCGGTCAGGATCAGCCGGTATCCGTTTTGAGCAAAAATTTCAGCGGTGGCTTTACCAATACCGGAAGTAGCGCCTGTGATCAGTACAAGTGGACCATTCGATTTTTCCTGTAACTGGGCAAGTGGTACCATTTGCGGCGCTACTTCTTCCACCTTTGTCTCCGGCACTTCGACAACTGGCTGTTCAGGTTGCGGTTCCGGACTTTGTGGATCGTGGGCAAAAAACAAACGGTCGTTTTCTTCATTGCGCAGGTTTGTATTATTCGAAATGGCCTGCTCATACCAACTCCGGGCATCTTCGTATGATTTATTTTGCAAACTGTGCTGAGCCAGGGCAAGCATCACTTCCGCATCGCCGGAATTACTTTCTAATGCTTTATGCAGGTAATGCACAGCGGTTTCGCGGTAATCCTGCAAGTGTTCGGAGGTCATTAGTCCCAGTTTCCTGTAAATATGTGGAAAAGCCTGGTCCAGTTCGGCTACACGATCCCAGCAGTATTTTGCAAACAGGTAATCCCCTTTACCCGCAGCCATATCTCCCATCAAATCATACGATTTGGCTTCATTGGCCGCAACCGGTTCCGGTTCAACAGTAACAGGATTGGGTGCAACAACAACAGGTTCGACAGGTGGCTCCACCACAGGCTGGAATTTTGCAACAGCCGACTGGTATTCCTGCACAAGTTGCTCATTTTCAGGGTATTGCTCAGACGCGAGTTGCAATAATTCGATCCCGCGTTCGGTATAACCTTTATCCAGCCAGAAATGAGCATCGCGAATGGCTTGTTCGACAGCCGAAGTATGGTCAGGTGTTACCGATTCGAGATCATCGTCTGTGAAATCAATCTCCTCCGACTCCGGCAGAGCAAAAGATTTTTCCGGGGCTAAAGCCTGTAACTCTGGTTCTTCGATCGGTTCCGGCGCTAAAACACCACTGGAAAGTGGCATTTCGGGCAGGTGGGGCGCTTCTACTACCAGCGGGCTGTCTTTTGTCTGGTTCACCAAGCGGCGGTATTGACCGTGCCAGTCGGAAAGCCTGAACGTGTTGAAAAATACCGCGTAATCATCCGCTTCCAGTTGCGCTTTGGAAACATATCCCCGATCCCGCAGTAAACTGATAAAATCGCCGACCTGATTGGCAATGGTGCGAACGGCGTCCAGTTCCGCTTCAAACACCTGTTTTTCAATACCTTCTGCGTGCTGGTACTGCGTACTGATATCGAGCCAGGCATTTTGCCAGAAATTCATGTATTGCAGCGCATTCACCATTCTGTCGATATGCGTAGGGATGGGCTGCCCGTTTTCACTGACGCCATCGGCAACAACAACCAGTAAGGGTTGATCCGCCGATAAGGATTGAACAGCCGCGAGCATACCGGTCATGCAGGCACGGTCTTTCAGGAAATTGTCCGTCACAAGCAATAAAGCCGGTTCACCAGAGCCGGAGATCTGACTGGCGAGTTCACCGGGCAGTCGTTCGCTGGCGTGTTCAAAGGGGATTCCAATCCGGCTCAACTGCGTGTCGATATGTTGAGCCAGTTCGGCATTGTGATGGGAGTAGGCGAGGATAATTCGGTTCATTTTATTTTTTAGCGCAAATCTTGGATGAGTCTGGTAAATTCCAGTTTGAAATCAGCATATTTTGAAGTAGCCGGCCCGTCAAAGCCGGTATGAATTTGGCGTACCTGATTTTGTTTGTCTATCACGATCATGGTCGGGAAAGCCATCACATGATCGAGGGCCGGAAAAAACTGGGCCGCCGATGCTTTGTCTGCTTTGCCGGCATATACTATTTCAAATGGTATGCCCATTTTTTTCTTGTAAGCAGAAAGGTGTGCATTTGACTGGGCAACTTCTTTGTTTCGCTCAAAAGCAAACCCGACAACCGCCATTTCCTGTGCTACATCAGGATTTTCTTTCAAAAATTCAGTGAGAAAAACTTGTTCGTCGCGGCAATTGGGACACCAGGTACCCATTACGGTAAAAACTTTGATTTTATTGTCGAAAGCAGGGGAGGGATAAACAAGATCCTTGCCTTCCGGTGTTTTTACTGCAAAACGAACTGCCGCTCCCTTTTTTAACTGCGTTAGCGAGTCTGCGGCGCCCAGTTTGAATTGAGGGTCCTGCCAGCCAGTCCAAAGCGTCTGGTACCGGTGCCCGGAACGGAATTCGCCTTGCAGGGTGTCGTTTTTTATACTTCCGGAAAACAAGTATGCATGAGCGCCGTCGAAGCAGGATAAAAAGAATTTCCGGCCCTGCACGGTACCTTCCAGAAAACGATAATCTCCTGTTTCCGTACGGAAGGTGCCTTCCAGGTGATTTCCTTTTTGTTTGAATTCTCCGATAGCCTTTTCCTGGTCTTCCGGTTTTCCTTCCACCCCGAACAGGGTGGGCCAGGAACCGGTCAGATCGCGTACAGGCGTTTCCTGCAAGGGTGTAAACCGATACCCGCGTCCGGCATGCGCATAAAAAGGAATGCGGTAATCTTCTTTTGTAGTGACCACCCATTCTCCCTGCATCACACCGCCGCGTATTTCTGCGTGGATGTAAGACTGGTATTCCGGAAACCAGATGTTCATGGTATCCCGCGCCTGACTCCTGTCGCGCCCATACTGGATGCTGTCCAGCCGGATGCGCTCCGAACCATTGATGATCTCTACATAAAACCGTTCTTCATCGGTATAGGTTATTTCAAAATTAAACGGAAGTTCACCGGGTTTGAACTGATCGTACAAGATCATTATGGTGTCTTTATCGTTTACAGCCACCCTGTATTTTTCCAATTCCAGCACGCCGCGCCACATGCCGGGCGCCACCCTGGAATAGGCAGTATCGGTCGTCACACAACGGCTGAGCAAAATGACGGAAAAAATAAATAAAAAACTGGTAATCAGTGTTTTGTACATCATTGCAAATATAAGTAAGATGCCGGTTCCGGCAAAGGCGCAAAAGTAGCGCAGTTTATACGTAACGCGGAAACCAGAATTACAGGTGAATTGTTTTGAGGCAAAAAGAAATGCCCGGAATTAGTCGCGGGAAAGCCGACCATCCGGGCATTTCAATCAGATTGATTTCGTTGTCGGCGGGATTCAGGAACGCTTCGACAGCGTGTTGGATAATGAAATGAGGCCGCTTCCTACAAGAAAAAGCCCCATTGTAACACAAAGGATTAGCATAAAATATGAAATGTAAAAGGATGAAAAAATGAAATAACAATGCGATATTTCCAAGAATGGTGCCAACTCGCATTTCAACGTAAATTTGAAAGTCGCCGAAAACAAAATTCCCGTATTTTTGTCCCACCTAACAAAACAACTCATTCATGCTCCAACACTGGCTCAAAGATTTGGTAGAACGACATGCCTTTGGCGCGTGTCAGTATCTGGGTGACAAAATGCATCTTTCACCCGCTGTGGTGCGGAAATACTTTATTTATACCTCTTTTATCGGAATGGGCTCCCCGCTTATTGTTTACCTTTTCGTTGCTTTTTGGGTGAATGTTCGCCGGTATATCAGGAGGGGGAAGAATGTGATCTGGGATTAGTTTTTATAGTGTTTAGTTTATAGTGTTTAGTGTTTAGGGCGCTTCGCCCTTGGCAACTGTTTGAAATTCACAGCCCTTTACACCAAAACCAAGGGCGAAGCGCCCTAAACACTATAAACTAAACACTAACAATTTTTCCATCTCCAGTTGCATTTTTTCCGCTTCTTCCCGGGCCTTTTCTGCGAAATCAACACCATTGGAAGCATACAAAATGCTCCGGGATGCATTGACCAGTAGTCCGCAGTCTTTGTTCAGCCCATGCTCGCAAATGGCTTTTAAGTCGCCGCCCTGTGCGCCCACACCTGGCACCAGTAAAAAATGATCCGGTACAATACTTCGGATACGGGCGAAGGCTTCAGGATGGGTGGCCCCGGTTACAAACATCAAATTGTCGGGCGTACCCCATGTTTGCACTACGCGCAGTACTTTTTCCCACAGTTCTTCTCCCGAACCCTCCAGTTGTTCGCGTTGGAAATCTCCGCTGCCGGGATTGGAAGTCAGCGCAAGCACGATAGCCCATTTGTCTTCGAATCCCAGAAACGGCGCGACACTGTCTTTCCCCATGTAAGGCGCTACCGTTACAGCATCACAACGGAACTGCTGGAAAAACGCTTCGGCGTACATCCTGCTGGTGTTGCCAATGTCGCCACGTTTGGCGTCGGCTATGATAAAGTGTTGTGAACCAATGTATTCCACGGTTTTGGAAAACGATTGCCAACCCTTTGGCCCCAAGGCTTCGTAAAAAGCCAGGTTGGGCTTATACGCCACACAAAGGTCGCGGGTGGCATCAATGATGTGGCGGTTGAATTCAAAAACGGGGTCTTCTGCGTCGCGTAAATGGTCAGGGATTTTGGATAACTCGGTATCCAGGCCAACGCAGAGGAAAGATTTTTTGCTGAAGATTTCAGCGATAAGTGTGGCGCGATTCATACGACAAATGTACACCGGAACGCTGTTCCGGTTACGCTATGAGGGGAAAAAAAATAACCGGAACAGCGTTCCGGTATACACTACCCGGGAAACGATATTTTCCCCATGCCCACCAGCGGAATACCGCCCAGCATGGCGCCGTTTGCTGTCGTGCCCGCCACCGTTTCATTGGCTAGCGCGGCAAAAAGAACGGCTTCTTTGGCATCGCCATGAACGCCCAGTTTTTCCATGGGGAGCATGGTCCATTCTGGCAAAATTTCTGATAAATACTTCAGTAGCAAAGGGTTGTGCGCGCCTCCACCGCTGAGAAAAACCGTTTTGGCGCCTTGGGTGTCTGTTTCACGCAACAAACCTTCTGCAATCGTTTCGGCGCTCAGCCGGGTGAGTGTTGCCATCAGGTCGTAAGGATTGATATTGCCTTTGGGCAGTTGTTGCAGGGCGGATTGCACCCAGTTTTCGGAAAACAGTTCAGGTCCGATCGTTTTTGGAAACGGTTTTTCAAAAAATGGCTCCCTTTTTAAAATTTCCAGCAGCAAAGTGTCTATCCGTCCGTTGGATGCAATGCGGGCGTCTTCATCGAAAGGCACACCAAAAAGTTTGAGGGCAAAAACATCCAGCAGGGTATTGCCGGGACCAGTGTCGGTAGCAAATGCGCGGGTAGTGTCGCCGTCGCCGGGCAGGTATGTAAAGTTGGCGATGCCACCGATATTGAGCAGAAAGCGGTCTTCTCCTTTTTTGGAAAACAAAAAATAGTCGCCGTAAAGGGCCAGGGGAGCGCCTTCGCCACCGGCAGCAACATGTTTCTGCCGAAAATCGGATATCGTGATGATGCCTGTGCGCAGGGCGATGTGGTCGCCATCACCGATCTGAAGGGTCGCATTCGGATAATCCGGAAGTCCGTGAAACACACGTGGCGCATGAAAAACGGTCTGTCCATGACTTGCTATCAAATCAACTTCCTCAGCCGGAATTTTCCACTCAGTTAGACATTGATTTATCATATCGGCATGCTGTTCGGCGGTCAGCACATTTAGCAGCGTAAAGTGTTGAAAATCAATTTCTTTTCTCGCAAAAACGCGGCGAATTTCCGACTTGAACGCTTCGTCGTAGGGTAGGGTAGCGAAGTGGGCGACTTCCACCCGGGTTTGTTCACCGGAGCCCGTAAAACGGCAGAGCGCTACGTCGAGCCCGTCGAGGGATGTGCCGGACATCAGGCCGATGATGTTGCGGGTGGGTTTTTCGCTGATGGCGGATAGTTGTTCGATATGTTTTTTCAT
>JADLCC010000607.1 GCA_020847425.1 Saprospiraceae bacterium | reverse complement strand
TGAGGAATGAGGAATGAGGAATGAGGAATGAGGAATGAGGAATGAGGAATGAGGAATGAGGAATGAGGAATGAGGAATGAGGAATGAGGAATGAGGAATGAGGAATGAGGAAAAATATTCTAAAAAATTGACTATCAATATTTTAAGCGCCTAAAAACGCTCAAAAAAATGACGGCGTCGCTCATTCCTCATCCCTCATCCCTCATCCCTGTTTTAGTCCAGTTTAAACCGGATCGGTAGTGCGAACTGAACACGAACGATTTCACCATTCAGCACGCCGGGAACCCATTTCGGCATGGATTGGGAAACACGAATGGCTTCTGTCACCAGATCGGCGTGAATGCCGTTTGAATCAGGGGCTTCCACCTGGCTGATGCTGCCGTCTTTCTCCACAACAAATTTGACCAGTACGGTGCCTTCTGCTTTTGCCTGTTTGGCTGCTTCAGGATACTTAATGTTTTCAATCAGAAACTTAAATAGCGCTTCCTGACCGCCGGTAAAACGGGGAGGGGTTTGCAGATCGGACACATTCGACACTGGCTGTTGGGCCTTGGATACGGGCTGCCCATTCGCTTTAAATTTAATCGGAATGCAAAGTTCGAATAAACCTGTTTTGCAATTTTTCTTTCCCGGCGTCCATTTAGGCAGCATGCTAACTACCCGTAAAGCCTCTGCATTGTATACAGCTGGCATCTCGGTAGGGTTTTTAACATATACATTCTGAATGCCGCCCACTTCATTTACGGTAAAGGAAGTAACCACCACACCTTCTTGTAAGTTGCCTTCGGCATTTTTGGGGTACTGTATATTTTTTGACAAAAAATCCATAAGCGCCCCCATGCCACCCGGAAAAGCGGGCTCCTGTTCGCATGGATTGTCTTGGGCGACCTGTTCTGCAGGAGTACTGGTCGGTACTTGCATCTGATGATCGTAGGCGTCGCCTTTACGGTTTACTTCCTGAGCCAAGACTGGCGCTTGTTGAAAAAGCAGGATAAACAAACCTGCCAGCGGCAACACCAGACCATACCGGATTGCCCGCACAGGTGCGGAGTGTTGTTTCATTAACATGATAAGTCGTTGTTTAAGCGGTGACTGAAAAAAATGGTTTGCGAAGGCAACCGGCATTCCGGACTGCGATTGCCGTATTAACAACAGGCCATATTGTTTTTTATCTGTAAGGCTCGACGCCTCGGCATCGGCCAGGTATTCGTGCACCGTACGCAGCGAACGCCGGTACCAATACACCATCGGGTGAAACCAGAATGCCGCGCACAGGCCTTCCATCAGCAGAACATCGAGGCTGTGCCAACCCGCCGCATGGGCACGCTCATGGGCCAGCATATAACGCGCCGTGGATTGTGGCGTATCGCACCAATCGGCCGGCACAAAAATCCATTTGAAAAAAGAAAAGGGGGTCTGCGTCCGCGCGCTGCGAATCAGCCTGTAATGCCCCGGCAAGGTTTCGGAGGTACCTTGTTCGGCCATTTTCAGAAGGAGTGCAACGCCCCAAAGGGTGCGCAACAACATAAACCCAAGGCCCGCGAAATACAACAGCCATAAATATTCGATGCCATCCAACTGCTCCGACGCCAGCGTTGCCTGCTGAAAACCGGCGCTTACCACGGGCAGCGTGATCATGGGCAACGCTTCCTCCTGTATCGGCATCAGCAATTGATCGCTGAACGCAGCCAGTCCGATTCCGGCCAGTACCGTTCCAAGCAGGTACAGGCGGTTGGCGCGAAAAAAGGTTTCATGGCGCAGCAGCAATGCATACAGCAGCGCAAAAAAGCCCCAGCAAATGGTAAGTTTTAGCAGAAAAACCATCATATTCACTTATATTTAATCGAGCAGGCGGCGCAATGCCTCCAGTTCTTCGGCACTCAATTTTTCTTCTTCCGTCAGGTGCGACACAAGGCGCGTTACCGAACCGTCAAAGTAATTGCGCAATACATCGCCCAGCGAACGACTCCCGTACGCCTCTTTGGTAATGATTGGAAAATACTCATGCGTTTTCCCGTAGGCCTTGTGATCCACAAACCCTTTTTTTTCCAAAATGCGCACCACACTCGATATAGTACTGTGGGGCGGTTTCGGGTCCGGGCATTTGTCAAGCAGATCGCTCACCGTACCCCGCCCGATTTCCCAGAGCAAGTGCATCACTTCTTCTTCTGCCTTTGTCAATTTTTGCATACTTTATGTTTTTGGATTTGAACAGTAGTACTCATTCATAATAGTGTGGCACCCTTCATTCTTGTACGGAGATGTGCCACACCTTTTCTATGCGTACGCTTGAACGGTACAAAGATAAAACGCGTTTTTTAGCCACGCAACTATTTTTTAAGTTTTATAACGTATTTTTACGTTGATGACTTTTTCGGCCCAGATTCCACAATATTTGGTATCCCGGAGGAATTGATTTGTCAAGGTTGCACAACAGATAACACCCACCTTAATTTATCCAGGTGATAGCTCCCGTGCGTACTGCCGTTTTCCAGGTTGATGGAATGATCGGTATCATCATAAACGGTTAGGGTTATGTGGGGAAGGTCCGGGATTTTTTTCAGGCAATTATGCACATTAACCACCTTATCGTCAGCGCCATATTGAAAATAAACAGGGCATTGAAGGTTTTTAGGCCCGCCGCCGATGGTGTCGTGTATATCTTCTGGCCTGGGCATTCTCGGCAGATTAGTACCTTCCAGGGGCAGGTACATTTTCGGGTATTTTTTGCGCATTTCCTGCACGCTTTGGGCTAGCGACTGGGGTATTTCCCGGCGATCTACTGCATCAAAATAGTCATTAAACAAGGCCAGTGCTTCGGCGATAACGGAATACGGGTAATCGGTTTTGATCAACAATTGCTCGATGGCATACAATTGGTTTTCTTTCAGTGTTTCCAGGGGTGCTGAAACGGCATTGACAAATGCGACCTTTTCCGGGTAAGCAATACCCGTTTCAACGGCCATTCTGCCGCCCTCGCTGGGGCCATGAACCCCCACCTTGTGTTTGTCCACAAATGGCTGGGCGCTTAACCAGTCGATTAAAAGCCCGTATTCTTTGAGTTTATCCCTGAAAGTCTGTGTGATCCAGGAACCCGGGCCTTTGGATTTCCCGGCGCCAGCCTTGTCGCATACCAAAGCCGTGATGCCGCAACGGGCAAACATTTCGGCTTCGTACAAGTAATTGTCGATGCCGGCGTTTCCCCCACCCTGCAGACATAGTATGGCTGGCCTTTTTTCGCCGGCCGGCGCTACAGGTTTGAACAACCAACCGAACAAGGTATCCTGACCGGCTATAATGCGCACACTGTCTTGCCGAACATCAAAGGCCCGGTACCGCAACTGGTCGTGAAACCGGTAAAAATCGGAGTGGATTTTGTAATCGCCGTTATCCTGCCTCCGCCAGACCACCGAGAATGCGGAAGAGTACGTGATATGATCGGCGCCATATGCCAGCGTCAGGTGTGAAATCCCGGTTTGGATCACAAACAGGTCGTTCCCGCCGTACGCGTCGATTTCCCATATCCAGTCAACGCCCCGTCCGCTCAGGTTTCTCCAGTATTTCCGAATGTCGTCGAGCCCCGATAAATGGACGTCGAAGCCGTCAATCCGGGCATCTTCGGCATAAAATTCGGCGATTTCGGCCAGTTTATTGGCTTCTGCCAGGCGCCACATTTCGGTCCTGAGGCTGTCAATTTTTGCAATGGCCGCTGCCGATTGGGCAGTCAACAAGTGGCACTGGGCGGCCAGCAACAGCGATAAAAAATGCAGGTGCCTCATATCTCTCCATTTTTATTCCTGATGGTGACCAATGCCATTAAAAAGGAAAAGGCGATAAGCCCCGTACAAATGATCGGCGGCAAAAAAGTGAGCGAGGCCATGGCAACAAAACAGGTGCTAAACACGACGAGGTTGATCCAGATAACGCCCTTCATTATTGCGGTATCCGCTTGCTTTTTGAGTAAAAACCAATTCAGGCTAAGCCCAAACAACAACAACAGGGTAAAACAAATACTAAAGGAAGTCATCAAGTCATTCATGGAGCGCACGTACCCGCCGCCCAGGTCAAACTTGTAATTGTCCATCAGGTCAAACAATTTTGTCTCCGTTTCATTCGCCGGTTTAGGACTTGCTACGAGGCTCAGGGAGTGGAAAATGCCCGTCAAAAACTGAAAAAAGATGCCTGATTTCAGCCAAAATGTGTAGTTTTTCATCATTGTTTGTTGAAAATTTGATCATTCAGATTGAATGAAACAAATGTACAACGTTATTTTTGGCTAAATAACTGCTTGACACGTTTTAAAACGAAAAAATACGTCAAATTGTCAATTTTTGATCACCGCAAACTCCACCCGCCGGTTTTCAGCCCTGCCTTCATCGGTGTCATTGGTAGCGATGGGCCGGCTTTCGCCATCTCCACGGGCGAAGAGGCGACTTTTACTGATTTTATTTTCGGTCAGGAAATTGACCACAGCTTGTGCGCGGCGTTGGGACAGTGCCTCGTTGTATGCATCGTTACCCAGCGCATCGGTGTGCCCGATGATGCGGATACTGAGTTTGGGATTATCCCGTATGATTTTCAGCAGTTTATTCAGTTCGACGAAAGAGCGGGGCATTAGTTCGTCTTTGTCGAATTCAAAATAGATGTTTTTGAGCGGAATAATTTTGCCGGGCTCGAGGGTCTGACGGGTGAGGTCGTCGGATTTTACCGGAACGGGCAGAAAAGGCGGGATCTTTTTCACCAGCACATCGTCGATGTAATAATAGGCGTAATTATAGGTATCGGGCTGCGGCGAAATAGCGAGCGTATGGTCGTCGTCGTTGAAATTGCCGATCAGAATGTGCTCGGCCTCGTATTTGGCGACAAACTGTCCGCTGACCTTCACCCATTTGCCGCCGGGAGCAGCCACCACTTCGGTAGCGTTCATTTGTGGTTCCCTGATCAGGATTTCGTCGGTGGTGCGGCGGATTTCCTTGACGGAAAAATAAGCGCCGAGGCCGTTGATGTGCATGGATTTTTCCAGGTGTGTTACCCAGAATTCCACATAATATGCCTGCCCGATGACCAGCGGTTCGGCCAATTGTATTTCAATGTATTCCCGGCAGTGTGGCTTGCCGTTGAGGCAACCGAAAAGTGTAAGTCCGGCCATGGATTTGCCGCTGCGGGCTGTTTGTTTGCCAAAACCTTTGGCCGCCCAGTCGTTGGGTACCCGCACACCCGGACCATACACATCGGGGCTGGCAGTCGTTGCACTGAACCAGTATTTGACGACTTCCCCAAAATAGGAACCTTTATACGACCAGCCGATGGGGGCATTGGCATACCGTTCAAAACCGGGATTTGGAACAATGTTCTGTTGCGCCGGAAGCATTGCTGCCCCCCAAAGCAGGAAATAAAAGCATCCTGCAAAACGGATTTTCCGGGAAAAGTCTGACTGGTTAATCATTGTGTTGGCTGATTCTGGGTTGGCGATTCAAAATGTTATTTCAAATAAACGGTAGTTCGGAGGACAAAAGAAAATTTTTGGTAAGCGAAGTCCAAGTCTGTCTAACTCAATACCTTTGCAGCGCCATTTTCACGGCACATCTCTGCCACATCCAAGTGGGCCTCATATTTGTTATTCAGTATCAAACCTTCGAGCATTCCATTCCTCGCATCCACAAACACTCACTGTATAACTTAAGCACATAAAAATTACCGATATGAATATTGCTGTTGTTGGAACCGGTTATGTCGGTTTAGTCACCGGAACCTGTTTCGCCGAAACCGGCAACAATGTCATTTGCGTTGACAACAATGAAAAAAAAGTGGAAAGCCTGAAAAACGGCAAAATCCCCATTTTTGAACCCGGCCTCGACCTGCTTTTTGATCGCAATACCAAAGAAGGCCGACTGCATTTTACTACCAATTTGTTGGAAGCCGTCAGCCAGAGCCAGATTATTTTCCTCGCACTGCCCACCCCGCCCGGCGAAGACGGCAGCGCCGACCTCTCTTACATTATGGGGGTAGCCCGGGATCTGAGCGGAATTATTACGGATTATAAAGTAATTGTAGACAAAAGTACAGTTCCGGTGGGTACCGCCGAAAAAGTAGCCGCCATTATCTCTGAAAAATTATCACCCGAATTGTTCGATGTGGTTTCCAATCCCGAATTCCTGCGCGAAGGCGTAGCGGTAGAAGATTTCCTTAAACCCGACCGCGTGGTGATCGGTACCGACAGCGAACGCGCCCGCAAAGTGATGCGCCTGTTGTACGAGCCTTTTGTACGCCAGGGCAATCCGATTTATTTTATGGACGAACGCTCGGCAGAAATGACCAAATACGCCGCCAACTCGTACCTCGCCGCGCGCATCACTTTTATGAATGAAATTGCCAACCTCTGCGAAAAAGTCGGCGCCAATGTCGACCAGGTACGCATCGGTATGGGCAGCGATACCCGCATCGGCAAACGATTCCTGTTCCCCGGCATCGGTTACGGCGGCTCCTGTTTCCCAAAGGACGTGCAGGCACTGGCCAAAACAGCCTCGGAATACGGTTACGATTTTAAAATCCTGAACTCGGTGATGCACGTCAACGATCTTCAGAAAAGTGTACTGACCGAAAAAATCCGGGATTTCTACCAGGATGATCTGCAAGGGCGCACTGTCGCCGTCTGGGGACTGGCATTCAAACCCAATACCGACGATATCCGCGAGGCACCTGCACTGGTGATTATCGACGAATTGCTGGCAGCCGGCGCAAAGGTGCGGGCTTTCGACCCAGAAGCCATGGGGCACGTGAAAGCCTTGTACGGCGACCGCATCCATTTCTGCGAAAGCACCTACGAAGCCGCCGAAGGCGCTGATTGTCTGGCTATTATGACGGAATGGAGCGAGTTCCGCACCCCCGATTTCGATCGTATCGGCCAGTTACTCAAGGAAAAAGTTATCTTCGACGGCCGCAATGTGTACGACCTTGAATACATGAAAGAACTTGGTTTTCATTATATCAGTATTGGACGGCCGCGGATTAATAGTTCCAAGCCGGCGGGGGATCTGGTGTAAATGTGTGTTTTGGGGGCCTCACCCCCCGGCCCCCTCTCCAACGG
>JADLCC010000606.1 GCA_020847425.1 Saprospiraceae bacterium | reverse complement strand
GAATGATGAATGATGAATGATGAATGATGAATGATGAATGATGAATGATGAATGATGAATCTAAACTATTGATTTTCAATAATTTAAAATAAAACAAATATTTCTTGAACCTTTTTTGATTCTGCCCATTTTGAATTCTTTAAATACCTGAATCAATATCCAATTCCAATCCCCGGCTTTCCCAAGATAGCCAAGAGGGATATCATTCATCATTCATCATTCATCATTCATCATTCATAGTTCATCATTTCCAATGAAACAATTCTTCTTTCTCTCCCTCCTCCTGGCGTTATCCGCCTGCAAACACACAGACTCCAACCCAACTACTCAATCGCTGGCCATGTGCCACGACCCCAATTCGGCAGTGGCACAGTTCGCTTCTTTTGCCAGCGACCCGCTTTTCCGCAGCATGCACCCCGATCCGTTGAATACGGAATTGACCAAAAAAGGAAAAATGGTGGAGTTTCCGGTGGCTGGTGGCGTCAACGGACATGCCTTTTTTGTAAAATCGCGCCGCAAAACGAACAAATACCTGATGCTTTTCCACGAATGGTGGGGGCTGAATGACTACATCAAAAACGAAGCGGCCATGTGGAGCAAGGAACTGGGCGTACACGTGCTGGCTGTCGATTTGTACGACGGTAAAATGGCCACAACTGCCGAAGACGCCGGAAAATTGATGCAGGGCAACGACCCCGCCCGCTCGCTGGCCATCATCTCCGGCGCCGCTCAGTTTGCGGGCGACAAAGCTGATTTTCGGACCATGGGCTGGTGTTTCGGTGGCGGCTGGTCGCTGCAGGCAGCCCTGCAACTCAAGGAAAAAGCCAAAGGTTGCGTGATGTACTATGGTATGCCCGAACAGGATGTACAAAAACTAAAAACGCTGTCTACCGACGTGGTGTTTATCCACCCAGAACTGGACAAGTGGATTACAGCAGAAATGGCTGGCGGTTTTGAAGCCAATATGAAATCTGCCGGTAAATCCGCTATGGTGTACCACTACCCTGCCGACCACGCATTTGCCAACCCCAGCAGCCCGCGCTACAACGAACAAGCGGCGAAGGAAGCCCGCGCCGTAGTAACGGCGTATTTGAAAAGCAAATAATTCGACCATGTCAACGCAACAACCCGACGGCGCTTACTCTCCTCCGGAAGGGGGCGGTGGCTCCATTTTTGGCAAACAACTGTTCCTGCTGGTGCTGGTGTGTATCGGCGGTGTGATCGTATACCGGATGTTTTCTTCGGATGGCGGTTTTGGCGGATTTTTCCAGGACCCCAAGGAAGTGCGCCTGACCTATGTGCAGTCCGATTTCCAACCCAACCTGGATGAAGAAGCCACCCTGCGCATCCTCTCCCAACCGGAACAGTACCACAAGGAATTCGACCAGATGGTGTACGATTTCAACGTGTCGCTGTTGTACCACATCGCCAACCGAATGGCATTGCCCGATAGCCTGAAACGCCGCCTGGAGCCGGAATACCAGAAGCAACACCCCTACCTGAAAGCGATGTACTACAACGATTTTGTAGCGCTGAAAGACACCACGGCCGTGATGTATGAAAACTGGTACAATGACAATGCTAACCAGGCGGTGCAGATTTTCAACGAAGTGGCGGGCAAATACACCTGCTTTTTTGTGACGCAGATCATGGCGACCCTGATCAAATCGAACAACGGCGCCATCATGGGTAAAGGCAAAAAAGTGGATACGCCCTGCGGCATCGCACTGGCCGAAGGGCTGCAACCCATGGTGGAAAGGCTCAAAAAAAAGGCGGAAATCATCGATTTTAGTGCTTCCCGCGGCCTGCTGAAGGAAAAGGTGCGCAAAGGCATCGCCGAACTCGCCACCTACGAACTGCGCAGCCGCCTGGCCATCGACAAAACCTTGCAATACAAAATCTTCGGTTTGTCGGTTTCCGAAACAGACCTGCGGGTGGAAGCCATCAGCGTGATCAAGGCGGGATTCAAACTGGACAACTACTTCGATGTCACGTTCAGCCCGAAAAAAGGCATCATTTATGTCACCCTGCCGCCGCCGACCATCGTATCGCACGAGGTGTACCCGCGGGTCGACAAACTTGACGTAGGCTGGCTCGCCGGTATCAACGGGGATGAAATGAACCGGAATTTCAACGACCTCCGCCGCCAGTTCCGCGCAGATGCCATCGACAATGAAAAGGTGCTGGATAAAGCCAAAGGACGCGCCGACTCGGTCATGCAACTCATCATGGGCCCCATGGTAAAATCCATCAACCGCAACTACAAACTCCAGGTGCGCTTCCAGGACGTGCAGGAACAAATTACGGAAGACGAACGCCGCCGAAGGGGTGAAGACAATCCATCTGCCACTGTACCTCAGGTGGCTGCGCCGAAACCGGTGGAAACGCCGAAAAAAAAGACGGGGGACGGGTTTGTGCCGAAATGAAAGGGGGGGGAATTGTTGAGAAGTTGAGATTGTTGAGGAGTTGAGGGTGGTAACTCAAGGCTTTACGTTACCACCCTCAACAATCTCAACTTCTCAACAATCTCAACACCCTTCAAACCATCACCCCTTCAAACATCTCCACCAGCGTCCGGTTCAGGTTTTCAATGGCCAAGCCCAATTGCCAGGCATCGCGGTTGCGGGGTTCCACATAGTTGGAAATGCTGCGAATTTCCAGGAACGACACGTCAGACAACAAACAGGCCTGAAAAAAAGCGGCGCCTTCCATACTCTCCACCTGCGCATCCGGGTATTTCTGCCGGATGGCCGTTATAGAAGGCCCGTAGCCGTGTACTTTACTGACTGTCAATCCTTTCACCTGCGGCAAAAAGCGACTTTCAGCCGCTGCCGGGTTGTACAACAGGCCATTGATATAAGGTTTTTCGGAGGGTTCGAGCAAACCCAGTTCAAACAAATCCGTAAATCGCCCGTCGGCCTCCTCTACCCCCACATCGCCGAAACGTTCGCTGACGACCTGCAGCACATCGCCCAGCGACAACGACAAATCCAGGGCGCCCGCCACACCTGCATTAACGGCAAGGTCGGGTTGTTTCCGGGCGAAATAATTGCCCAGGCTCCAACTCGTAGCAGCGATACCCACGCCGGTTACCAGCGTTGAAACGGTCAGGTCATTCTTGCGGAAGCCACCTTTTTCTGTTTTTGAAAAACGGGATTGCAGCCATTCCTGCACCGGCATGATTTCAAAAGGTGTGGCTGCAACGAGTAATATTTCCATGGCGGTGTTTTAGTTATCCGTTATTAATTATTTGTTGTCCGTGTTGATACTCAGGCATTTGCGAAACATTTAGGCAAAAACTGGTTTTGCATACCTGCTTATACAACAAGGCATGCAAGGTAAATGCTTATAAAACTGATTTAACTTTGTCGCACAAAAAACATCCTGCATATGCATCTGCTGCTGTCCTGGGACGCCACTTTGTTTCATTTCATCAATACGGGTCTAAGCAATCCGGTATTCGACGCCCTGCTTCCTTTTTGCCGGGAAAAGTGGTTCTGGGCGCCTGTATACCTTTTTCTGGCGCTTTTTTTCCTGACTAATTTTGGTACAAAAGGCTGGATTTTTATTGCAGCGATGGCCGTAGCGGTAGGTATGGCCGACTTTACCAGCAGTTCGATTATCAAAAAAAATGTGCGGCGCATCCGGCCTTGCAACAATCCCGAAATGGTTGTTCAGACACGAGTACCCTGCGGCAGCGGCTACAGTTTTACGTCCTCTCATGCAGCCAATCACTTCGCCGTCGCGGTTTTTATCATCGGCTTATTGGGCGATCAGCGCCGATGGATTAGCCCGCTTGCGCTGCTTTGGGCAGGGCTGATCGCTTTTTCGCAGGTGTATGTCGGCGTGCACTATCCGCTGGATGTGATTTGTGGCGCATTGCTTGGGGCCGCCATCGGCTGGTGGGCCATGAAAACCTTGTCGTTTTTTGTGAAATAAAAAATCCCGAATTTCTCCATTTGGGAAAAATTCGGGAATACTCGTATGTTATTCAACATCAAGTGGTTAT
>JADLCC010000605.1 GCA_020847425.1 Saprospiraceae bacterium | reverse complement strand
CGAGCAGGGTCCGCCCGTGGATGCGGCGGTCGCGATCCGGGTCTACGGCGACAACCTGGATACCTTGCGCAGGGTAGCCGTGCAGGTGGAAAACATGATCGCCACCACAGAAGGCACCATTTACGTGGACAATCCCATTTCCACGATCAAAACGGATCTGTTCGTCCACATCAACAAGGACAAAGCCGCAACGCTGGGGATTCCCATCGCCGAAATCGACCGGATGGTGCGCCTGGCCGTGGCGGGCCTCTACATGGGCAGTTTTACAGCCAAAGAAGACGGTGAAGAATACAGCCTGAGTGTCACGCTGCCCAAACCCGGCGTATTCACCAACCTCGACGTGTTTAAAAACCTGTATATCAACAATGTATTAGGCACGGCCATCCCGCTGAGCCAGGTGGCGGAAGTGGAATTCAAACCTTCGCCAAACTTTATCCAGCACTACGACAAAGACCGTTTCACGGGTGTGACGGCTTCGGTAAAAACGGGTTTCTACGCCACGGAAGTGAATGCCAAAATCAAAGAAAAACTGGCAGCCACCAAATTCCCGAAAGGTGTACACTACGTGGTAGCCGGCGAAGAGGAAAGCGCCCAGCGCTCGTTCAGCGGACTCGGCACGATCATCCTGATCACTATTTTTGGTCTGCTGGCGGTCCTGATCCTGGAATTTAAAACCTTCCGCAGCACGATCATCGTGTTGTCCGTGATCCCGCTGGGTATTATCGGCGCGGTGCTGATCCTGCTGGCTACGGGTTATCCGTTCTCCTTCACCGTGGTGGTCGGTCTGATCGCCCTGATGGGCATCGAGGTCAAAAACTCCATCCTGCTGGTGGATTTCACCAATCAACTGCGCGTGGAAGGCCGCGGGCTGGACGAAGCCATCCAGGAAGCCGGGGAGATTCGTTTCGTGCCCATCCTGCTGACTTCGCTCACGGCTATCGGCGGCCTGCTGCCCATCGCGGTGGAAGAAAATCCGTTGTACTCGCCGCTGGCGTATGTCTTAATCGGGGGATTGATTTCTTCGACGTTGTTGTCGCGGATTGTGACGCCGGTGATGTATAAGTTGCTGGCGCCGAGGGTGTAAACATTAGTTTTTTGGGGAGATATTTGGTTATTTGAGTGGTGGGTGTTTACATTAGAGCCATAAACCGCCGACTTATGCCAAATGATTGCTTTTATTGAGGACAACCCCTCGTTCGTTTTTCCTGGTGGGAAGCGGGCGAGGGGTTGTTTGTTTGTATTAGCAACATACACGCACCTAACGACGAAGTGAAAGACGAAGTGCGGGTTAAGTGCGAAATTTGGGGGTATTAGGCACGTCGGGTTTTGATTAGTCGTTACGGGTGGTAGTGGAATAGTTGTGCTTCATGCTGAAAAAGCCACCGCGAAAATAGGCACAATTGGTTTTTGCCGACATCCCGATGGCAATCGGGACCAACGCTGAAAAACCAAAAGAGCCTATTTTTTTGCCCACGCTCGGACAGACTGACAAGGAAACGAACGAAATGTATATTGAAAAAAGAGATAAACGGAAAATTCGAGCTATTTTAGCGACTTAAATTTATACGGACATGAACCGAAAAAAGGAAGTGCTTGAAGAGAAAGGAATTAAACAAACTTGGTTGGCTGGCAAGCTCGGAAATAGTTACAACATGGTCAACGGCTATGTGCAAAACAGTCAACAACCAATGTTGGAAGTACTTTTTGAGATAGCAAATATTCTTGAAATTGATGTAAAGGAACTTTTGAAGTCCAATAAAAAAAATTAAGCGAGTGCGAACAGGGATTGACATATTAGAAAATGAATTAGTTGCTCAGTACCTTGATGTACTCGAAATATTACTTAGAGACCACACGACTCAAAACAATATTTTTTGGGCTACCAACAACTACGAACATCTCGGAGCGCAATACATATTTAATGCCTACATCCTACCCGAACTAATTACAGGAGAAAACGGCACGATCATAATGCCAAGAGTTCATAAAGACAAAGTTATGCAACAGTCCAGATCCAAGGAAATGGCTGAAGTGTTTACCCCTTCATGGATTTGCAATGCTCAAAACAATCTAATCGATAATGCTTGGTTTGGAAAAGAGGGCGTTTTCAATCAAGAAAAAGCCTTGTCTGACGGAACAAAAGGTTGGGAAGTAAACACGGATAAAATCACCTTCCCAAAAGGCAAAACTTGGAATGGCTATGTGAGAGATACTCGACTCGAAATTGCTTGCGGAGAAGCTCCTTACATCACTAGTCGATATGATAGTACAACAGGAGAATTCATTCCTATTCAAAATAGAATTGGGATTTTAGACCGTAAACTAAGAGTAATAAGCGAAAATGTCGATTCTACAGGTGATTGGCTTAAAGCAGCACAAACGGCTTACAAAAATACGTATGCTTTTGAATGGCAAGGCGATAGCTTACTACTCGCAAGAGAAGCCATGCTTGCCACATTCATTGAAAACTACACTGTAAAATTTGACAAAGAGCCATTGCTAAAATCAATTCAATATATAGCCTACATTATTTCTTGGAATGT
>JADLCC010000604.1 GCA_020847425.1 Saprospiraceae bacterium | reverse complement strand
TCCTGTGCCAGTTTAAAACCCATACCTTCCGTACCGATCAGGTTGGAAAGCGGCACCCGGCAATCGGTCAGTTGTATTTCCGAATGGCTGAACCAGCCCATACCCGCCTCGCCAAAAACCGGTATTTTGCGGATACGCTGAAAGCCGGGCGTGTCCGTCGGCACAATGATCATACTTGCGCGCCGGTGCGGAGCGGCCTCCGGTTCGGTGACCGCCATCACCACGGCAAATGCAGCGCCGTCTTCGGAAGAAGTGAACCATTTGTGGCCGTTCAAAACGTATGTGTCACCATCGTGCACCGCCGTGGTGGCCAGGCGCGTGGGGTCGGAGCCTGCAAATTCGGGTTCCGTCATAGCAAAGCAACTGCGAATACGGCCCTCATGCAGGGGGTGCAGGAATCGCGCTTTTATTTCTTCCGAGCCGAATTTGCTGATCAATTCCATGGTGCCGATATCGGGCGCCTGGCAGTTGAACACATAATGGCCGAAAAAAGGCGCATAAGCCAGCACTTCACTCAATTGCCCGAATTCGCAAAGGCTGAGGCCAGGTCCACCTTCGTTTTCCGGCAATTGCAGTCCCCAGAGTCCGGCAGATTTTACCTTTTCCCGTTTTTCATCGAGTATTCGAATGATTTCGGGTAGGTTGTCGTAGGAAAACTGAGATTCCAGCGGAATGAGTTCCGATTCGATGAACTGGCGGACGGTGGGAAGCAGGGTCCTGAGCCGGTCGGTCATAAAAATATCTTCCATGGCGTTGTGTTTTTTCTAACCACAAAGTACACCAAGAGATTTCATAAAGAACTGTTTCTTTGTGAAAACACTTGATGTGTTTATTTACCACAAAGGGGTCAAGAGCGACGTAATTCATGTCAAGAGTCGATTACCTATACCAAGCAAATGTGTCATGCAGAGGCGTAGCCGAAGCATCTGAGGGCGTAGCCCTATATTATTTTTTTAGGCCTTCGGCCTCAGATGCTTCGGCTACGCCTCTGCATGACACATTAGTTTGGCATGAGTACTCGACGTTCGGCGCAAAAGTGGTCAACTCTACGCTTTGTGTACTTTGTGAAAACCGCTTCGTGTACTTTTGTGGTAAATTTCTCTTTGTGGTAAAATAATCTTGGCAGTAAATCATAAAGAAATGTACGACTACATCATCATAGGCAGCGGTTTCGGAGGCTCCGTCAGCGCCCTGCGGCTTTCGGAAAAAGGATACAAAGTCCTGGTCATTGAAAAAGGCAAATGGTACCGGGCGGAAGATTTTGCCAAAACCAACTGGCAGTTCTCCAAATGGCTCTGGCTGCCCTCTTTTCGCTGGTTCGGCATTATGAAAATTACCATTTTCCGGCATGTGGGCATCGTTTCCGGGACGGGCGTGGGCGGCGGCTCGCTCGTGTATGCCAATACGTTGCCTGTGCCGAAAGCGGCTTTTTTTCGCTCGGGGAGCTGGGCCGGATTGGCCGACTGGCAGCAGGAACTGGCGCCATACTACCAGCGCGCATTGCACATGCTCGGCGCTGCCAAAAACCCGCAGTTTTTTGACGGCGAACACGCTTTGGAAACGCTGGCCAAAGATATCGGGCAGGAAAAACACCTGGATGCCACCAATGTGGCCGTTTATTTCGGCGAGCCTGGTGTGAAAGCGCCCGATCCGTATTTTGAAGGAGAAGGCCCCGAGCGCACAGGTTGTACGTTCTGCGGTGCGTGTATGACCGGCTGCCGCCACCAGGCCAAAAACACGCTCGACAAAAACTACCTCTTCCTGGCGCAGCAATTGGGTGCTGAAATCATGGCAGAACAGGAAGTGGTGGATGTGAAACCCATCGGCAAGCCCGACGGCTCGGAAGGTTACGAAGTGCGCCTCCAGTCTTCCACCCGTTTTTTCAAAACAACCAAAACGCTGCGCAGCAAAGGGGTCATTTTTTCAGGCGGCGTACTCGGCACGGTCAAACTCCTGCTGCACCTGAAACAAAACTCTTTACCCCGTTTGTCAGACATGGTGGGAAAAGAGGTGCGCACCAACAACGAAAGCCTGATTTGTGTGACGCAACTCGACAATACCTCCGACCTGTCCAAAGGCATCGCTATCGGCGCTATTTTGCACACCGACGAGCACAGCCACCTGGAAATTTGCCGGTACGGCGCAGGATCCGGCGCCTGGCGGCTCAGTTTTTTGCCTTTTGTGGAAGGTAAAAATGCAGGAGTGCGTTTTTTCAGAATGATAAAAGATGTGGTGCTGAACCCGGTCACCTACTGGAAATACCTGATGGTGAAAGACTGGGCCAAAAGTTCGGCAGTCATGCTGTTTATGCAAACGCTGGACAGCACGGTGACTTTCACCCGCAACGGCCGGGGAGGTATGCGAACGGCCGTTGTAGGCGAAGAAAAACCCACGGCGTTTATCCCGCGCGCCATCGAACTGGCCCGAAAATTTGAAAAAATGCTGAACGGCAAAGCCATGGCTTTCGGGCTAACGCCACTGGCCGGTATTCCCGGCACCGCCCACATCCTCGGCGGCGCAGTGATGGGCGCTTCCGCAGAAACGGGCGTCATCGACCGCGACAACCGCGTTTTTGGTTATGAAAATATGCTCGTTTGCGATGGTTCGATGGTGTCCGCCAATCCGGGCGTAAATCCTGCACTGTCGATTACGGCGATTGCGGAACGGGCGATGGAGAAGATAGTTATGAGAGATGAGTTATGAGTTATGAGTTATGAGTTATGAGTATTTCAGGTAAGGATAGTCAAGAATGTAAACTCTATTTCCCTATTCAAGCCTGAAACACCCATAACTCATAACTCATCCCTTATAACTCATAACTCATTCATCATCCCTGCACATGAAATGGACATTGATTCCCACTAAAAAAATGACCTTCCGCACGAACTTGTCGCCGGAGGAGGTCATGCGGCGCATTCGCGCACAACTGGACAAACCGAAAAATGCCGGCGCCTTGCACCATTTTGAAGGCGAAGTCGGGGATTCTAGTTTCAAAATACGGGATACAGCCACGCCGCGCAAAAATTCTTTCACCCCAATCGTGGAAGGAGAAGTGCTGCGCGATGAAACAGGAACGCTCATCCGCGTGGTGATGCGAATGGGCGGCTGCGTATGGATTTTTGTGCTGGTCTGGTGCTACCCTTTTGCCTTGTTGCTTTTCCTGAGTACCATGAGCGCTATCCGCAATGGAATAGGCCCGATAGATAAAGAAACGATCCTTTCTATGGCATTTATGATCGGTATGCCGGCGGCTATGGTTACTATGACCACATTGGGGTTTCGGGCTGGGGTTAGGACTGCACGGGCGTTTATTGCGGAAATCGTGAGTAGTGAATCGTGAGTAGTGAGTGGCCCTTCTCTTAGACTTTTAATAATAGCCTTGGGCGAAGCACCACTCACGATTCACGATTCACGATTCACGTCTAGTGTTCGTCCAGGTACACCGCGATCGACACTGCCGCGCTCACCAGCGGTCCGCCGAGTTCCATACCGATCGTATCGGCCCAAACCCAATTGGGGATCGAAGCAGGTTCTGGCGTACCTGAATTACCGGAGGAGTAAGATTTCCAGAACCAGTAATAGCGGCTGTATTTCAGTACCGAAACAATAGAAAGCACGCGGCGGGCATCCGTCAGGGTCGTGGATTGTGCCAGGCCGTTTTCCAGATCGGTCATCACCGTGACGAATTGGCTCAGTTGTTCCGGCGAACTGACGGGCATCGATGCTGCTTTGTTGAACACATCCAACAGCACACTTTTGTCGCCAGCGCTCAGGCGGCTTGCTTCGATGCGGTCGGCATAGTCGGAGTAGGGCTTGAACAAGTCCATGGCATAGGCGCGTTGCAGTTCCTCCTGGCTGACGGGCAGTCCGGATTCTTCCAGGAACTGAGCCGTTTGTTCCAATGCGAAGCGTTGGATGGCTGCTTTGTCTCCTTTGATCTGGCGGATCGTTTCCTGGTTTTCCGCACTCAGGATAACCTGAAGCGCCAGGTTGTGCAGTTGACCGAGGTTGTCCTGCGGGTTGCCGGCATTCACCAGCGGCGCAACGTGTTGTGCTGATTCCGGTGAAAAAACCACCATTTTGCCAACAGGCGTATCGGACAAGGGGTAAAAACCGGCCGGGATGGTCTGGGCAGGCAGCCCCATTTCTTCGGCTGTGGCAGCATCGACGACGAAATTATCGGTGAGCGGAAAATAATTGCCAAAATATTGTCCGGCTTCCTCACCTTTATCGAAGCGCATGGCGAAACGATCGGAGGCATTCAGGGCTTCCGTGCCCCAGCCGATCCAGATACAGTTGCTGAAACTGTACAAGCAACCTCTGTATGTAGATGTGCCGAAGTGGATGCGGATGCGATCGCCGGAAGGGATGGATGGCAGGGGATCGGAGACAGTAATCGGTTCGGAGATGGCCTCTTTTGCGCAGGAAAAAAGATTAAGGGTGAAAGCGATGAGGGTCAGTGCGAAAAATAAATTGCGAAGTTTCATGATAAGAAAAGTTAGTGTCAGGAAATGGTAAGGCGCCTACTCTGTTCTAAGGATTTTCGGCTTGCTCCGTGCTAAGTAGTTATCAGTTATTCGTTATTTGTTATCCGGCTTGATGCTCAAGCATTTGTATAAAAAATAACCCAAACTGATTTTTACGCTGCACTTATAATCATCTATCGCAGTTCTGTAAATACCTTACCCTCGCTTTGAAAAAAAATTTACCTAT
>JADLCC010000603.1 GCA_020847425.1 Saprospiraceae bacterium | reverse complement strand
GAAACAGAAATCGCTGTAACAGCAGAAGACTTCTGTGACTCGATCAACCCTGTTGGTGGTCTTCGTTTCCGCTACCTGTTGTTCCTGGACCTGGATGGTGATGCGAACAATGTAATGGAAACAGTGATTTCCAGCGCAGACATCAACACCCGCCCAGTAGGTCAGGTACGTTACAACAACTACCAGAACCAGAACTACGGTGGTGGTTACCTGTGGACATTCGACAACAACTCGAACCAGAACCAGCGCTACCGTTTCGATATCGACCAGACAGCGAACGGCGCGAAAGTGATCTGGAGAAACAATGCAGGCACGAAACTGCCTGAGTTGGCACACGGTCGTCACAAAATCAAATGGATTGCAGAAGACGGTTGCGGCAACGAAGCTGTTTGCGAAAAAACATTTGAAATCCGTGACTGCAAACCACCAGTTGTGGCTTGTGCAAACGTAAACATCAACCTGATGGTAGGTGGTATGGCTACATTGTGGGCCAGCGACTTCTTCCTGTATGGTGATGACAACTGCACTCCAGACAACATCCTGGAGCCGAAACTTGCTGTTATCCGTGCGGACGAAAACCCAGGTAACGTATACCCAGGTGGCGCACCGGACAACCAGAGCATCATCGTTACTTGCGATGACTTTGCAACAGGCGAACCAGTAGCAGTACAGGTTTGGCTGATCGACGCAGCAGGCAATGCAGATTTCTGTATCGCTTATGTTGATCCACAAGAGAACCTCGTAGGTTGCGGTCCTGTCGGATCTTCCGCTACAGTAGCAGGAGCCCTGGCAACTGAAAATACAAATGGCATCGATCAGGTGGCTGTTGCTTTCAACATTGCCCCAAGCATGAACGTAACACAGGTTGCTGACGGTAACTATGCTTTCACATCTGTTCCAATGGGTTCCAATGTGACGGTAACACCGGCAAAAGACAATGATCCGCTGAACGGCGTAACTACGTATGACCTTGTATTGATCTCCAAACACATCCTGGGTCTGGAGCCATTGACTACACCATACAAAATGATCGCTGCTGACGCAAACCGTTCCGGTTCGATCACGACATTCGACATCGTCGAGTTCCGCAAACTGATCCTCGGTATCTACGAAGAACTGCCTGCGAACACTTCCTGGAGATTTGTAGACAAAGCATTCTCTTTCCCGAATGCAGCGAATCCGTTCCAGTCTACATTCCCTGAGAACATGTCGATCAACAACCTCGCAGCCAGCTACATGAACGGCGACTTCGTAGGTGTGAAAATCGGTGACGTAAATGCAAGTGTTGTTGCAAACTCACTGCAAACTGCAGAAGCGCGTACAGCAGGTACCCTGGTATTTGATGTTGCAGCAGCATCTCAGTCGGTGAATGCCGGTGAAGAAGTAGTTGTAAACTTCAAAGCCGCTGAGAAATCACTCGGCTACCAGTTCACGATGAATTTCGATGGCCTGGAAGTTGTAGAAGTGGTTCCTGGTGCAAACATGACTACTGACAACTTTGGTGTATTTGCCGATGCGATCACTGCATCTGCTGAAGGCAATGCTACTGAATTTGCTGTGAAATTCCGCGCTGTGAAATCTGGCGACCTCAGCCGTATGCTGGGTGTATCCAGCCGCATCACTAAAGCAGAAGCATACACAGAAGGTGGCGAGCGCAACGAAGTTGCTTTCCGCTTCCAGAACAACGGCCCGATCGTAGGTACAGGCTTCGAACTCTATCAGAACCAGCCGAACCCGGTTGTAGGCAAAACGAGCATCTCGTTCAGCCTGCCTGAAAGTGCAGAAGCTACACTGAAAATCACTACTGTAGAAGGTCGCGTTGTGAAAGTGGTAAAAGGTGCTTTCGCAAAAGGCCTGAACACTGTTACATTGAACCGTGCTGAACTCGAAACCGGTATCCTGTTCTACGAACTGTCTACCGCTAACAACAGCGCAGTGAAGAAAATGATCATCGTAGACTAATCTGCGGATTGTCAGATTCTGAATAAAATAGTATGGAGCCATCCCGGATTCTCGGGGTGGCTCCTTTTTTTTAAACCTTTTTGGCAGTTATCCCTTTTTTGGCCCGCTTTTTGAAAAGTATGTATTAGTGTTTTAATCCCGGCGTTGTAAAACGTTTCCCGTTCCTCTTCCCAGAGGTAATTTCATGGCATCTCATATTCAAAAGAAATCCAATTGTTTCACATGAAACTTTGTGTACCACGCATTGTATTCGCAGTGGCTGCCTGGCTGTTTGTAACAGCAGGGCCCCTATCTGCTCAGGTAGGTTTTTCGCTGCCATTTGTCAACAATGCCACACCTGGCTCTATATTGAATGTTCCGGTCAAAGTAACCGGTTTCAGCAATATTGGCTCGGCGCAGTTTGTCCTTTCCTGGGATAAACAAATCCTGAGTTATGTCTCCGTTGATAATTTTAACCTTCCGGGCCTGGATGCCGCTGAATTTAACAGCGCGCAAGCCATCTCGGATGGCATCCTTCGTTTTGCATGGGTAAGCAGCGATTTGCAGAATGGTACAACCGTGCCGGATGAAACGACAATTTTCCGGATTCGGATGCAAATAATCGGGGCGATAAATTCCAGCGCAGGCGTCGTTATTACACAATCTCCACCTACCAGTTTTGAGGTCAATCAAATCGTCAACGGTACCCTGACATCGTTAAATATCAACCAGGTGCAGTTGACACAAGGCTTTGTCGCCGTAGGTTATACGGTAGGAACAACAGAGGTTTCTGATGGCCGGGAATGGCCTGTGAGCATAGTGCCGAACCCATTTTCGGAAACTGCCGAAATATTTTTTGAAAGCGAGGAAGGTGCTGACATTCAAATGATTATAACGGATATTGCCGGTCGAATTATCGTTGAAAAAAATATTTTTTCATCTACTTCAGGCCAACATGGCATGGAAATTGCCTCTTCTCAATTGCGTGAAAAAGGCATGTATTTTTTGATACTTCGCACTGATAAACGATCGTGCGTTCGAACATTGTTCTTGTTTTGATTCACATTTATTTCATCATCATCCCACTTCCGCGTTAAAGATGAAACCGATTACGAGCATCCTCATTGCAGGACTGTTATTCATTGCCCTTCAGATGTCTGGGCAGGCTTTGGTGACAAGTTTTTCTCCTGCCACTATCACCTCTGCGGTTGGTAGCACTGTGACACTTCAATTCAAGGTCACCAACTTTACCAATATCAATTCCGTACAATTTCCGATCAAATACGACCAGACCAAACTGCAGTTTGTATCGGTGAACGGATTCGCATTACCCGATTTGTCATCCGGTAATTTCAACTCCCTGCCTTCACAAGGTGTGGTGCGTTTCACCTGGTTTCCAGACCCCGCACTCAATCCCAATGGCGTAACGGTCGCAGATGGTACAACTGTTTTTACCATATCGTTTTCGGTATTGGCTACAGGACCTTCTACGCTGAACATTTCCGGCAGCGTACCGCCCAGTATCGAAGTGATCCGCAACGGAGCGCCGATAACGGTTTCGTACCAGACAGGTGGCACTACCATCACCGGCGGCCCGGGCAACCCTCCACCCAGTACATTCCAGGTGCAGGCCAACACCATTTTTATTCCTAAAGATTCAACGCGCTGTATGCCGGTGACTGTCAGTAATATGACGAACGTCATTTCCATGCAATACGCCATGCACTGGAATACAAGTGTATTACAATACCAGAGCACCAAAGCCTACGATCTTCCATACCTGACAGGTTCCGATTTTAACGTGCCTGCCACGCCTCCCGGCACCCTGTTGCTGGGTTGGGACGACGAGTCGCTGCAAGGTGTAACCCGTGCCAATGGGTATAAAATTTACGAAGTATGTTTTAAAGGCGTCGGCGCAGTGGGTACCAATTCACTGGTGACTTTTGACGGAACGGGTATTCCTGCCGGTTCAGGTGGCGCGGAAGCATTTAATACGACTAATGTGAACCTTTGGGGCGCTTCTTCCGGCGTGACGGACACCATGTTTATTACAGCACCTCCGCTGCCGAATACCAGCCTCACTTTTATTGTCGAAAAAGACTCGGTGCCTACCGGCACACAGACTTGTGTGGACGTTAAAGTGCAAAACTTCCTGGATGTAGTGGCCATGCAATTCGGCCTGACTTATGACCCTACAAAACTACAGTTTCAGAATATTTCTCTGGGCGCCAATCCACTGTCGCTTCAAGCGACGGTCAGCGGACCTAATTTTGTAGCCACACCGACGATCGCTGCAGGTACCATCCGTTTTATTTGGGATGACAGCACGGCGCCATTCGGGGTTACTGTTCCCGATAATACTACGATTTTTTCCGCCTGCTTCACGGCTGTAGCGCCTACGGGTACTACATCGCCTGTTACCATTGGTAATGTGACAGGTCTTCCGGCAGCATTTGCCAGAGAAGGTGTGGGCGAGGTGTCCGCTGTGATGACCAGCGGCCATGTGTACACCACCAATATACCGCCTTGTAATGTTAACGGCTCGGTGACCAACATCAACTGCAACGGAGCCAGCACCGGCGCCATTGCCCTGACAGTATCCGCAGCATGCCCGAACCGCACGTTCCAGTGGGCAGGCCCTAATTCGTACAGTTCAACTGCGGAAGACATCACCGGTCTGGCAGCAGGCGCGTATACTGTAACGGTTTCCTTTACCGGCGGTACAACACAGACGGCTACATTCACCGTAACACAACCCACGGCCATCAGCGCAACATCGACGACAACAGCCGTGAATTGCTTCGGCGGCACGGATGGAAGCATTACGCTGACTCCTGCCGGCGGCACAGCGCCATATACATTTGCGTGGGCCGGCCCAACCGGTTACACCTCCACTGCGCAAAGTCCAACAGGGCTGAAAGCGGGTAACTACACCGTAGTAATTACAGATGCCAATAGTTGTTCGTTTACGGCCCCGGTGATTGCCATTACACAGCCCAATGCAATTGCGATACCGTCGAACCAATTGATGATCGCCAATACCTGCTTCGGACAAACCAACGGCTTCGTCCACATCGGCGTCACAGGCGGCACTGCTCCCTACACATTTGCATGGGCAGGCCCTAACAGCTTTACCGCAACTACAGAAGACATCAACAACCTGGCTGCAGGCGCTTATACGGTGACGGTGACCGACTCCAAAAGTTGCACATTCGTGAGCAGCCCGGCATATACCGTTCAGGCGCCCAGCGCTGCCCTGACTGTTACGGTAGCGAGTTCCCAAAACGTAAATTGTTTTGGCGCTTCTACGGGCTCAATCACGATCAATGTATCGGGAGGAACCCCGCCATACTCTTATACCTGGCGCGACCAGAGCAACGATCTGGTTTCCAATTCTAAAAATCCTACGTTCCTGGGAGCAGGTACTTATAATGTTACGGTAACAGATCAGGCGGGTTGCACAACTTCCCTCGCGGCTCCTGTAACCATCACAGAACCTGCTGCAGGCCTGTCTATCACCCATACCCAGACGAATGTGACCTGCCCCGGCGGCAACAACGGTTCGATCAACCTGAACATCAGTGGCGGCGGCGGTTCCAATACCGTTACCTGGTCGCCGGCTATTCCGGGCGGCGCCAACCCGACAGGCCTGGCAGCCAATACCTACATCCCGACAGTAACGGATCAGGGCGGTTGCTCTATCACTTACCAGGCCATCACGATCACCAGCCCTGCTGCATTTAGCATCGGCACACCGGCTGTAACGAACGTAACCTGCGCAGGTTCGGGCAATGGCGGTATCGTCATCCAGGTGACTGGCGGCAACGGCGGCCCTTATGACGTGATCTGGAACGGCAGCCCGCTGTCCGGTTCCGCCATCAGCGCCCTGGCGGGTGGTTCCTACACACCGGTTGTAACGGAAACGGCTACCGGATGTTCGGCTTCCTTCAGTGCCATAATTGTAACAGAACCTACTCCTATCACCCTCGATACCAACGTAACGGCACAGAACGGCGTAAACCTGGGTGCTATCGACCTGATCGTGGCCGGCGGAACACCCAACTATGGATACGCCTGGGCTCCGGGCGGCGCCAATACACAAGACCTGTCGAACCTGACTGCCGGTACCTATTCTGTTACCGTAACAGATGCCAATGCCTGCTCTATTATTGGTGTGTACACAGTACCGCAGACCAACGTTGTGGCCGGTTCAGTGGTTACTTCTGTTTCCAATTCCTGCAACAACGACGGTTGTATCAATATTTCGGTGCCTGCTGGTGCAAGCGGCCCCTTCCAGGTGAACTGGACGGGCGGCGGTTCACAGACTTCTCCGAACAATACGATTTCCATTTGCAACCTGGCCTCCGGCCCCTACAGTGTAACTGTAACTGCTCCGAACGGCAACTCGGCTGTATTAACAGCAACGGTGAATCAATTGCCTGCGGCTATCGTCAATTCCAATTTCCAGCAGCCGTTTGACAACTTCGCCAACGGTTCGATCACACTTACACCAACTTTTGTCGGCGCTACTTACCAGTGGAGCTATCAAAACCTGACATCCAGTTCGATCAGCAGCCTCGACTCGGGTTTATATGTGGTGACGGTAACCAATCCCAATTCCGGTTGTACTGCCGTATATTCTTTCCACCTCGAACGCCAATACCTGCCATACCAGGCTTCTACGACCCAGGTAAATCCAAGTTGCCTGAGCAACAACAACGGTTCTATCGACTTGACAGTATCAGGCGGCAACGGACCTACTTATACCTACAAGTGGTCGGGCCCGAATGGCTTCACCGCCATGACGCAGGATATTTCCAACCTTGCCGGCGGAACATACACCGTAACAGTTACGGATGAAAGTGGTGTGCCGCGTACCACGACGGTAACCCTGGTGGTGCAATCGCTGCTGGCGATCACCAATGTAAACGAAACGTCTATTTATCCCGGCGGTTTCCAGGTAAGTGCATTCAACGCCTGCGATGGTGCTGCCAATGTATCTTTCACCGGCGCTGTTGGTAATACGAGCATCCTTTGGAGCAACAGCGCAACCAATGCCAGCACCAATACGCTGTGTGGCGGCGCTTATTCCGTCACCGTTACCGACGGACTGGGTTGCTCATCCGTTTGGTCGGATGCACTGACCGTTCCGGAAGGTGTAAGCGGCCTCAGTGAAACCTCTTCCCCGATCACCTGCAACGGCGCCTGCAATGGTGCGGCCCGGGTATCGGTCAGCGGCGGTGTGGCGCCTTACATGGTAAAATGGTCAACCGGCCAGAACGAACCTGTAGCAGGTGGCAACGACTATTCCGAAGCCGTCAACCTTTGCGGCGGCGCCTATACCGTAACCATTACGGACAACAACGGTGCAACAACTATCGTGGAGGTAGAAGTAGAACAACCTGCGCTGATCACCGTACAGTTTTCTGATCCGATCGTTCCGAATACCTTCAACTCCTGCGACGGTCAACTTTTTGCCAACGTTGCCGGTGCGGTAGAGCCTTTGAATATCATCTGGGCGGGCAGCCTCGGTCACAGCGGCACCGGTCCGCGTTCGGAAGGCCTTTGCGCCAATGAAGTGGTACAATACGTGATCACGGATGCCAATAACTGCGCTGCTATTGCGACCGATACGGTTCCTTATCCGGTAGATGGTTGCCTGCGCGTTCGGCCTGTGCTGACACCCGTCGACCAGGATGGCAACAATGACTATGTGCATATTACCTGCATCGAGACGGTCAAACACCGGGTGGAAATCTACAACCGCTGGGGACAGATCGTATTTGAAACCGAAGATTATCAGAACAACGATGATGTTAATCCAGGTTCAACGACTACCTGGTACGGTTTGAATAAAAGCGGCCAACCTTTCGCGGAAGGTGTGTACTACTACATTCTTACTTATGAAGATGTGGACGGCAATGAAAAACAGGAAAAAGGGCATATTAACCTGCTGAAGTAGCGGAGAGATTATTCTCACAGGTAGTTATCGGTTATCAGTTATTCGTTATCCGGCTTGATACTCAAGCATTTGCATAAAGAATGACCCAAACTGATTCCAACCTGGCACTCAGGAATTATCCCAACCCGAATGTTTGGGCTGCTAAAAGAAGCCAGTGTTCTCTTGTCATTCTGACGGAATCCGTCCGATCTGCGGCGTGTTTCTATCGATTTCACCACGTAGAGTGGACGGATTCCGCCAGAAGGATGACGGGAGCATAGCATGTATACGTAACCGTTGCGAAAGACCAAAACAGCAGAAAGAATGATTGCTTTTTCAATTCAGGATGCTTCGTGTTTTACCCCGATTCGTGTGCTTTACAATTGCGAACTATTTTTTTGAGATTTGAAAAAACTGGCCCGGTATTTGCCTGATATGTAATAAGTCGCTCATTTGACATATTGCAAGGCAACCAACTGATAATCAATACGAACCGCATGCAAAAATCACTGATTTGTGTGTTTCTCTGATTCGCGATTCACGATTCACGATTCACGATTCACGACTCACGATTCACGACTCACGATTCACGACTCACGTTCGCGACCATTCGTTAAAAAACATCTTAATCTTATTCCCAACGTCGATTACAATGAAAAAGGCATTTTCTACGCTCTTATTTGGGCTGTTCGCAGTAGCAGCTTTCTCCCAGGAACAAGCAGTATATTCGCAATATCAGGTATTTCCCATCCTGATCAATCCTGGTTATACCGGATTTGAAAACAGCCACCAGTTGATCGCCAATGCGCGCAGCACCTGGACGGGTTTCCCGGGCAAGCCTACCGACTACACCCTGATGTACCACGGTCCGGTGACGGATAAACTGGCTTTGGGTGCAGGCGTATTCTCCGAAAAAATCGGCGACCTGACCACCACGAAACTGCAACTGAACTACGCTTTCCGTTTTAAAATTCAGAAAGCGCAGATCGGCCTGGGCTTGTCCACCGAGTTTTTGCGCCGGCAGGCATCTGCCGATTTGCTTTCCGACCCGCTGGTCGACCGCAATGACAGCGCCGTGGAAAGCCTTGTAGACGGACAGCAGATTTTTGATGCCTCTATCGGTACCCATATCCTGTTCGACGAACGCTTTTTTGTCGGCCTTAGCCTTCCGAATACCATCCGCACCCGACTCGATGAGGTGCCTGTGGAAGAACAAACTTCCGGTGGTAACCTTTTTCAGCACTACGTTTTCCAGATGGGTTATATCCTCGATGTGCCCAGTCAGAATTTTAAAGTAGTGCCATCGCTCACGATGCGCAAATTCCGCGATACACCGTACCAGATCGATTTGAACGTACAAGCGCGTTTCCTGGAAGACAAACTGATTGCCGGGCTCACCTATCGCCCCAACAGCAAAGGTTCGGCCGTATTTCTCATCGGTAGCAAATACAAACAATTCCAGTTTTTCTATTCCTACGATGTGGCTTTTTCGAACTTCCAACAATACAACGGCGGTTCGCACGAACTGAGTGTTGCCTGCTCGCTGGCACGTAAATCGGCCAAACCAGGCGCTGCAACACCACAGACGGACTTGTTTCAATAATACTGAAAATCACTTCGGATGACCGAAGTCGAACGATAGATGTCTTTAACAATTGGTTTTTGGGATGGCCTCTCTGCGAAAAGTCGCACGAGAGGCTTTTTCCTTTTGTAGCGGTTGCTTTGGCAGACTTGATTAAGTACTCATACCAAGCAAATGTGTCATGCAGAGGCGTAGCCGAAGCATCTGAGGCCGAAGGCCTAACCTGTTTTTAATATCGGGCTACGCCTTCAGATTCATACCACACATTGCGTGGTCGAATGACACATCTGCTTGATATGAGCACTTAACGCTCGGCGGCGTAGCCCCAAATAAAAAAAATGACTATCCGCATATTGTACCCTTAGCAATTGGGCGACCACAAGGGTCGCCCCTCCCAGACCAAAACCTTTCCTGAAAAGGATGCAAAACAAGAAATGGGTAGGGGCGGCCCTTGTGGCCGCCCCGAATAAGCAGGTTTTTTCAAACATTAGATACACCAGTAAAGGCGGCGACAACAGTCCAAATTGGGGTACAATATGCAGATAAGTACCAAGTCGATATTAGTTTGAGTTATGGGCGCAGG
>JADLCC010000602.1 GCA_020847425.1 Saprospiraceae bacterium | reverse complement strand
CGGTGGCGCTGGCTGGCGTGACGGTGTCGAATGTGAGCCTGCACAACGAAGAATTTATCCGCGCAAAAGACCTGCGTATCGGCGACCAGGTGCTGGTGGAACGCGCGGGCGACGTGATTCCGTATATTGTCAAATCACTGCCCGAATTGCGCGACGGCTCTGAAACGGTGGTGCATTATCCAAAAAACTGCCCGGTTTGTCAGTCCGTTTTGGTGAAACAGGAAGAAGAAGCCGTGTGGCGCTGCGAAAATGCCGAATGCGAGGCACAGGTACTGCAACGCATGATTGTCCATACGTCCAAACATGCCATGGACATCGAAGGCCTGGGTGAAAGCACCATCGAACGTTTTTATAAACTGGGCTGGCTGCGCTCCATCGCCGACATGTACCGGCTTGATTATGAGGCGATTGCTCAACTGGAAGGCTTCGGTGAAAAATCGGCGACCAACCTGCGGGCGGCCATTGAAAAGGCAAAACAAAACCCGATTTACCGCTTGCTGCACTCGCTGAGTATCCACCACCTCGGACAAAAAGGTTCTAAACTGATCGCGGCAGAAATCGCGCATGTGCTGGATCTGAAGGACTGGGACCTGGAAAAATACCAGACCATCAAGGATGTCGGCCCGGTGCTGGCCAAAAATGTGTTTCATTTTTTCCAGAACGAACACAACGTCGAACTGCTGCAAACCATGGAGCAACTGGGCGTGAACCTGCAACAAACGGAAGCCGACAAACGCCCTGATGCACCGACCGAGGGACCGCTGCTGGGCCGAAGTATTTTGTTTACCGGCACGCTTTCGCAAATGACCCGCGAAGAAGCGGAAAAACGCGCCATCGCCGCCGGGGCCAATATCGCCAGCGGGGTGAGCAAACACTTGAGTATCCTGGTGGTGGGAGAAAAAGCGGGCAGCAAACTGAAAAAAGCGCAAGCGCTGGAGACGGTGGAGATTTGGAGTGAGGTGGAGTTTTTGGAAAAGATATTGGATTGAATGGAACACGGATTAAAAGGATGGGACACGGATATAAGGGAAAAAAAACCTTTTACATCCGTGTCCAATCCTTTTAATCCGTGTTCCATTTCCACTAATCCCAAAAGAAAAAAGCCGCCTGTGCATTGCGCACAGGACGGCTAAACCCCAAAAAACCAAATGAAAACAATCTTCCTTTTTTTTGCCTTTTGCCCTTGCTCACTTGCAAAGACATACTTTATACGCGGGTGCATAAAGAGGTCACAGGCTGAAAAGAATTTTTTGTAAGTTTTAAAGGTTGTTAACAAACATCCTTCTTAAATGGGTGTGACGGGTCTGAAATGGCCACTTTTTATTCCGTTTTTACCACATAAGGCACATGAGGGAAATACATAGGCCACATAGTTAATGATCAGTTCATACTATGTGGCCTATGTATTTCCCTCATGTGCCTTATGTGGTAAAAAAACTCAGAATTGCCCGACCGGGTCCCCAAAATCATAATCAATAAAAACAGCATCGAGTAGCGGGTCGTTGCCCTGGATATAGCCTTCTTTGAGGTCGTAGCCCCATATTTTGCCGAGCTGGTGCCAGTAAGTAGCGGTCGTGCCGCCGCGCGTTTCGCGGATAACGGTATAAAACGGTTTGCCCAGCTGGCGTTCGATCATTTTGATCAGCACTTTTCCTTCCGTTTTACTGAGGTTTTTCATCTGATCGTTCATGTCTCCTTTCAGGTCCTTGTGCTCGCGGCGGATGTAGCGGCGGCGTTGCCCCTTGCGCATGTCCTGCGTTTCTTCCTGGATATCTTCATAGAGGTCAACGGCCTGAATGGCATAAGGATACACTTTTCGGGCGGCGCGGGTGTAGAGGTAATACTGGCGTTGTTCCTGCAAATCCTTGAAGTTCCAGCGGGCGGTAATACGCACCGGCCGGAGCGACATCACAAAAGTGGTATCACCGTTCTCGATTTCCATACGTGCCCAGGCGCCCATTTGCTGCGTGGTGTCGGTAATGGGGGTGAGGGTCAGTTGCGCAAGGACGGGGCTGCTGAAAGCAAGGAACAGCAGCGGAAACCAGTATTTCATGGAAGCATTTTTCAAACAAAGAGGTGTCATGTGCGGATGTGTACGCATAAGGAACGCTTTCAAAACGACAAGCGCTTCCTTATGTTTTATGTAAAGGCTGTACACGGCATTTTCGACGAAAAAGGGCTCAAATGTAACGCCCTGTTGATTTATTCAGCGGATGAGATGATGCTTACAGCAGCGCGGCGCCGTACACGCCCGCGCTGTCGCCTAGTTTGGGTTTCAGGAAAATGGTGTCTATGCGCGGGTTGAAAATATGCTGGAGCGCTTCGGCAACGCCTTCTTTGTACAGCAGGTCGATATTCCCCACGCCGCCGCCGATGACGATCACGTCCGGATCTATAATATTGATCACGACCGCGATGGCTTTACCGAAATAGGTAACCAGTCTGTTCATGGTCAGGGTGGCTGCCGCATCGGTGCCGATCTCGGCGAGGCTGACGATGTCTTTGAGCGGCAGTCGTCGGCCACTTTCTTTTTCGTAAAAACGTTCAAGTGCCGGGCCGGAAATAATCGTTTCCACACATCCGACCTGTCCGCAGTAGCAGCGGCCGCCGCTTTCATCGAGGAAATTGTGCCCCCATTCGCCGCCGATGCCCATGCGCCCGTTGATCACTTTGCCACGCACCACCAGTCCGCCACCCACGCCGGTACCCATAATGACCCCGAATACAACTTCCGCATCGGGCAGGGCTTCCGGCGCCGCACCCATCAAGGCCTCTGCAACGGCAAAACAGTTGGCGTCGTTGGCGAGCCGGATCGGCACGCCGATGACCCGTTCGAGGTCCACATTGAACGGGCGTCCGTTCAGTGCTGTCGTATTGGCATTTTTGATCATGCCGGTATGTGGATCGAGGGTGCCGGGGTGGCCGATACCGAGCGATTTGGGGCGCATACCCGATTCGGCGGTGAGCATTTCCACCAGTTTATGTACCTGCCCGATGATGTGTTCGTAACCCTGCTGCGCCTCCGTCGGGATACGCATGCGGTGCAGTACAACCGGATTTTCCCGGCTTTCGAGGATGACGCCTTCTATTTTGGTGCCTCCAAGGTCGAAACCCCAGAGATGTTGTTCTTCGTGCATGGTGGGTGGTATGTGTGGATGAGTATTAAGGGTTTGATAGTTTGATGGTTTGATGGTTTGATCGGTAACCTCAAGCCTTGGGTTGCCAGATCAAACCATCAAACTTTCCAACCATCAAACTCTCCCTTGTACACAAAGGAAAAAAATATTTTGAAAAAAAATGGAATAGCTTGTTCACGTAAATGCTGTGGCGCGCATTTACCTGTATATCATCCAGCCAAAGCGGTTTTGAACCAGTGCAGATTTCTACACCTCAGCCCTCCAAAGGAAGATAATTACCAGTCAAGCAGCTTCAATAATCGTCGGCTGATAAACCCAGCCCCAAAAAAACGGCCCCCGCCTCAGTTTGTGTAATCGCCCTGTATAATACTTGTGCCAATGAAAACGGCTCCCAAAACCGATCCCCAAAACCACCCCTGAAACCAAATGCCCCTTCTTGCCGATCCGCCGGAAAGCCTTCCTCAAAGGGCTTTGCCGGCGGTTTTTTTAAAGGCAAAAAGCAAATATGAGTCATGCGAATCAGTTTTAACCCCTGATTCGCATAACTCATATTTGAAATCAGCGTTGTATGCTCAGTTTCTGCACCGCCGTCTTCTCATTCGCCTGAATATGAACAAAGTACATGCCTGTCGGCAGCCGGCGGGTATCTAAAGCAATCTGTTGCTGTCCGGGAAAATAAGTTTGTTTCGGAATATCCAGCACACTGCGGCCATCGGCGCCGGTAATACGAATGTTCACTTCTGCCTGATCCTGCATTTGTAGTGCAAGAACAACCCGGTCCTGTGCGGGATTGGGGAACAACTTGCAATCCAGCGCCGCTACCGGCTGACGGGTACTTACCGGATCGAGCAGCCCTGCCCTGGGGCCCATCAGCACGCTGCGCATTTGCGCTACCTGGCCTTTGGTGAACATATTCATACAACTCTCGCTGGAGTAGTCCATATAATTCTCCACCAGGTCGAGCGGGTCTTCATTGTAAAAGAGTTCGACCTGTTCGCAGGAATTTTTGCTCAGGTCGCAGTCGAAAGCCGATTGTGCGCTGGCAAACGGCGTGTCTTCGATGCCGTCGCTTTGCGCGCAGTCGTTGGGTCCGAACAGGCCGCCGTCGCCCCAGATGTGCCGGAGCCCGAGGTAGTGGCCCACTTCATGCACAGGTGTGCGGCCCTTCATAACCAGGTTGTCGCCGCCGCCGGGGTTTTCCACCACATTGGGGTTGTTGCTGCCGAATGCCCGGAAGTCGATCACCACGCCGTCTTCTTCGGCGGTCGGCGCGTTCGATCCTTCGGGCCAGTTGGCGAGGCCGTTGGGTGGGAAAGCGAACCCGAGGATTTGCCCGACCGGAAAGCCGAAAATGGTGGTGGGCTGGATTTTGCAGACCCAGATATTCAGGTAGTGTTCGGTATCCCAGGCGTCGCTGCCACCGGTGGCGTTGCTTTTGAGTGATGAAAGCAGGTCGTTGCCGAGCACGTCGATTTCAAACAAAGCGTCCGTTTGCACCCGCACAATTTCGGCCAGTTCGAAGTGAATATCGGCGCTGCCGGCCACAAACTGGAAATCGGGTCGCAGGTTGCCGGTATCGGCGTTCATGCGGTTGTAATCTTCGTTCAGCACCTGTATCTGGTTCAGGATAATGCTGTCGGCGAGGTTTTCCTCCGGACCGTTCCATACCACGTGAACGACTACACGTACGTTCAGGGCCGAGCGCTGAGCGGCGGCGGCGTGGCTGTTGCGCTGGGCTTCTTCAAAAGTCTGGCGGAAGGCCGCGTCGAGTTCGGGGTATTTTTCCCTGACGATGTGGGAAAACACTTCGTTGCCGCAGATGACCGGCAGGGGAGTGGTTTGGGCAAAAAGCGTGTGCAGGCCGGCCGTAAGGGCAAGCAGGGTTAGAATTTGTTTCATGGTTAGGCAAGTAGTTATCAGTTATTAATTATTGGTTATTGGGGTTGATAATCAAGTATTTACACAGGAAATGACTCAAAATGATCTCGACTTTTAGGTAGTTTATGGGGGGTAAAAATAAGCAAGGGTTTCAAAAGCGGGGCAGCCGCAGGTTATATCGGCTGGTCGCAGGATAAAACTGACTAAAAATAGCAGAAATGTTGCTGTTTATTACTTTGTCACCGCCGCCCCGGCGCTTATTTTTTGAATTTCTTTGACCTGGCCGATAGGGGAAATACTGACCTCTTGCTGCCCTTCTTTCAAATAAAACAGGAAGCCGCTGTTCTGCCCGACAATGCGCACGGGCTGGGGCGTTTTGTCCTCGAATGTGACAGCATGTGTGGCCTTTGCAGTACCATTTTCTATTCGTTTCCGAAGTCCAATGCCGGAACCTATGCCCATGCCCAAAAAGACGCTGACTAAAAACACTGCGAGGAAACTTATTTTTTTATCGGTTTTTTTAAACTCCTCATAGGTTTTGTCCAGTTGTTCCACATTTTGAATTTTCCCGTACCATCCTTTTTGACGGTATTTCTGGTGTAAAGCCGGCAAACGTACAAACATCATAAAATAGCCCAGTACGATGATAAGAATGACGGCTATCAAGATCCGGATATCTTTCGCCAGAAAACTGATCGGGGAGATGAGGATGTCGGAAATGGCGGAGTACTTTAAAATATTGATATCGAAAAAATAAAAATAGATGACGTCGCTGATGATGCCCAGGATGATCAGGTAGACGTATCCGAGGG
>JADLCC010000601.1 GCA_020847425.1 Saprospiraceae bacterium | reverse complement strand
GAAATTGCCCGCACGCACCAATACTTTTATTTTGAACTGACACCCGGCGGCGGCCACTGCGGTTTTCGGGCCAAAGGAGATAAGGATTCGTCGTGGTCGGAGCGGCGGGCACTGGAATTTTGTGAACAGATTAGGGACGCGGATTTAGCGGATCATGCGGATTTTCGCGGATAATTGCAGATGTTTGCAATGAGGATAGAATACGCCGGGGGATCCGTTTTTCGTCATTTTAAATCCGCGAAAATCCGCATGGTCCGCTAAATCCGCGTCCCCAATCATGTCAACATCAAACGATCTGCAACAATACAACGAAGCCTTTCGGGCCTTTCTCCAGTCGCTGAACCCCACACAGCAACAGGCCGTAGAGCAAACGGAGGGCCCGGTGCTGGTGATCGCAGGTCCCGGAACCGGAAAAACCCATATTCTGACCGCCCGAATCGGCAATATTTTGTTGAAAACCGATGCGCGGGCGCAAAATGTGCTGTGCCTGACCTTTACGGATGCCGGGGTAAACGCGATGCGGCAGCGGCTGCTGGAACGCATCGGACCTGAAGCGCACCGGGTGCCGATTTTCACCTTTCATGCTTTTTGCAACCGCGTAATCCAGGAAAATCCCGAACATTTCGGCAAAGGCAATCTCGAACCCCTCAGCGAACTGGAACGCATCGAAATGGTGCGGCAAATGCTGGCCAAACTGCCCACCTCGCACCCGTTGCGCGAAGGCAGAAAAGACCTGTTCCAGTTTGAAGACCACCTGCGCGACCTGTTCAACACCATGAAAAAAGAAGGCTGGACGCCGGGTTTCGTACTGAAAAAATGCGACGAATACGTCAATGGGCTGCCCACGCATCCCGATTTTATATACAAGGTAAAAACCAAGGAAGCCAACAAAGGCGACCTCAAAACAGCCCAGATCGCAGATGTAACCCAAAAAATGACCCGCCTTAAAGCCGCTGCCGACCTGTACCCGAAGTACCAGCAAATGCTGGAACGCAGCGGGCGTTATGAATACGAGGACATGCTGCTTTGGGTAACCAGGGCATTCGCCAAAAATGAAGCGCTGCTGCGCAGTTACCAGGAACGCTACCAGTATGTGCTGGTTGATGAGTTCCAGGATACCAACGGCGCGCAGTTTCAACTCCTGAATCAATTGCTCGATTACTGGCAAATCCCCAATATTTTTATTGTCGGCGACGACGACCAGAGCATTTTCGAGTTTCAGGGTGCGCGCCTCGAAAACCTCCTGCGTTTCCATCAACAATACAGCAAAGGGTTGGAAACATTTGTGCTGGAGGAAAACTACCGCTCCTCGCAACGTATCCTGGACATCGCCGGCGAGGTCATCCGGCACAACCAGATCCGGGCCATCAACCGGCTGGAACAACCTTTTTCGAAAACATTGCGGGCCATGGCGCCCCGTTTCACGGCATTGTCTGCGGAAGCACAGCAAGCCGGTGCACGTATGGTCGTGTACGAAAACCGCCTGCACGAACTGGCCGACGTCGCGCAGCAGATTGACACCCTGATCAAAACCGGCACGAATCCTTCCGACATCGCGGTGCTGTACGCCCGGCACCGGCAAGCCAACAACCTGCTTTCTTTATTCGAAAAAAAGGGAATTCCCTACCAGACCAAGCGCCCGGTCGATGCCCTGGAATTGCCTCTGATGCAGCATTTCAGGGACCTGCTCGGTTACCTGAACGAGGAAATGACGCAGTCTTTTTCAGGTGACCACCGTTTGTTTCAACTCCTGCACGCATCGTTTTTCGGCCTGGCGGCCAACGACCTTGCCAGCATTGCGCTGGCTTTGCGCCGCAACGAACTGGCAGAAACAGCACAAGGCAAAGAACGGTATGCCAAAATCGGCCTGGTAGAGACGAAGGAAAAATACTGGCGCTCCCTATTGGCCGACCAGCAGTTTTTACAATCCCTACAACTAACTGATTATCAAAAATATATCGCCTTATCGGCACGACTGAACGCCTGGATTTCAGATGTAGCAAATTTACCTCTACCCCAATTGATCGAACGTTTGTACACCCAAAGCGGACTGGTTACCTGGGCACTGCAACAGCCGGATAAAATCTGGCATTTACAGGTCCTGCACACGTTCCTGGCGTTTGTACAGCGCGAATCGGCCCGCAACCCGCGCCTGGCTGCAGTGCCAGGCGGATTGAGCCACCTGCTCAATTTACTGCACAGTATGGAGGACAACCGGCTGGCTTTGCCCGTCGCACAACCCATTCAGAGCGGACCCGGCGTACAACTATTAACCGCGCATGCAGCCAAGGGTCTGGAGTTCGAACACGTTTTTTTGTTCGATTGCTGCGACGATGCCTGGGAAAAAAACGCGGGCGGCAACCGCGGGCGTTTTGCATTGCCACCTACGCTCACGCTCTCCGGCGAAGAAGATGCTCTGGAAGCGCGCCGCCGCCTTTTTTATGTGGCGCTGACCCGCGCAAAGGCGCAACTACAGGTTTCCTGCGCCGCCACTGGAGAAGACGGAAAAGCGATCACCCAAAGTCAGTTTGCCGATGAAACCACCCTGCCCCGCACAAAAGTGCAGGTGCCGCAGGTGTTGTTGCTCGAAACGCAGACGCAGATCCTGCTGGAAGCGCCCAAACCGGTGATTACTTTCCCAGAACCGGCGTTGCTGGACGAGTTGCTGGGGCAGTTCAGCCTGAGTATCACGGCGCTGAACCGATACCTGCGCTGCCCGCTGGCATTTTACTACGAAGATATTTTGAAAATTCCGGCAGCTATGAGCGAAGCGGCCGCTTACGGAATAGCCATGCACGGCGCCTTGCAACAGTTTACCCTGAAAATGAAAGCCGATAAAAAAATGCAATGGCCAACGGTGGAAACGATGCTGCGCCTATTCGGACAGGAAATGGACCACCAGCGCGGCTATTTTTCGGAAAACAGTTTTGAACAACGGCTGGCGCTCGGCAAGGATTACCTGCGGCGTATCCATGTGGAACAGGTGCCTTTCTGGCGCAAAAGGGTCATTGTGGAACGCCGGGTAGACCGCGTGGAAATAGAAGGAGTGCCGCTCACGGGTATTCTGGACAAAATAGAATGGCTCGACAACAACACGCTGCGTATTGTGGATTACAAAACCGGTACGCCAGACCCGAAAAAAACTGCCCCGCCCGATGAAAAACAACCGCTGGGCGGAGAATACTGGCGGCAACTGGCTTTTTACCGGATCCTGCTGGAACATGCGCGGATTTATCCCGAGCCGGTCGGCAAAACGGCGATCTCCTGGCTGGAACCCGATAAACGGGGCGCATTCCCCATACTCGAACTCCATTATTCAGGCGCCGAAACAGAACTGGTTAGGGGTATGATACGCGATACCTGGAACAATATCCAGGCCCGGGCATTTACAACAGGCTGTGGCAAAGAGGACTGCGGCTGGTGCAAGATGCACCGCGATCAAACACTTACCGAGGTGATTGGGAAGGAAGAGGAAGGATTGGATGATGCATTGTGAAATACACAAACATCAGGGCCGATGCCCTCCTTCATTGGCAGGCTTTTCCGCAGTAACAGGCACAGGAGCGGCATCAGGTTTTTTTTTCACCGTACAGCCGACTGCCCTGGTAAAATCAGGGTTCGGTTTTTCGCCCCGCAACATGGCTTCGACCGCTTTTTCCACCCAGCGGTTTTTGGCCGATCTGGGGGTTTCCGGGTTGTCGTCGATCGCGCCGATATACCGGATAATCAGGTTGCGATCCAGCAGAAAAACATGCGGTGTACGGGTAGCGCCGAATTTTGGATAAACCGTTTGCTCTTCGTCGAACAAGTATTCAAAAGGATATTTATACGCTTTGGAGCGCTTTTGCATTTCTTCAAAACTGTCCTCTTCCACAATCAGCGGACTGTTCGGATTGATCGCAATCACTGGAAAACCTTTGGGAGCGTATTTGTTGTGCAGATCAATAATACGTTGTTCGTACAACTGCGCATAGGGGCAGTGGTTACAGGTAAAAACAACAATGTAACCCAGCGCATCCTTGAAATCGGCGAGGGAAACTGTTTTGTTATTGACACTTTTCAGGGAAAAATCTTCGGCTTGGTCTCCAACAGCATAACCACAAGGTGAAGTAGCAGAACCGAAAAGCAGGAAAACGCCTGCCAGCAAAAGCGAGGGGAAGACGGTTTTCTTCATGAAGCAACCGGGGGGAATAAAAGAATGAACGATAGTGGGATGAATACGGATTATCGAGGCCAAAAAACAGCCAACACAAGTTATTTACCAGTCAAACAAGGGTATTCTGAAATATCTTTTAATGCCGAGACATCTGCAAGAAAGGGGCGCACAAATGTTTCTAATTCTGTAAAATTCGCAAATTTACCCAGGTTAAATTTCCGCTGCTGGCCTTTGATGATTACTGTAGCAGGAATCGCCCCATCCCATTCCGCACTAATTTTTGGAATCCAGGTATTGGCATCCTGATCCGCCAGTAGCGCTACTTCTGATTTAAACTGTCGTTCTTTCAAAAAGGGAATAAATTTTTTCTCCAACTGGCTCTTGAAATCAAGGCTGACCAGGATCACCAGTACGTTTTGTCCGATATAACGTTCGCGAAGTTCTTCAAAGCAGGGAAGTTCTTCGATACAGGGTTTGCACCATGTCGCCCAGAAGTTGATAACCAGTGTCGTATCCTTTGCATTTTCAATGCGGGATTCGAGCTGGGGCATACTGTCATATACGGTAAATGATTGCGCTGAAGCGGAATAGTTGCTCATACAACACACCAGCACAATCAAAAAAAGGAGTAACCGATTAAGGCGAATGGCTATCATGAAACAGTATTATTAAAAAAAACAATGCAAGAAACGCATTACCGTTGGAAACTGTACCAGCTTTAACATTTTTTCCGACGAAAAAAACTTGAAAACGGCATAAACACAGAAAATCCCCTCGAATCCAGGATGTTCGAGGGGACTTTATGAGCATATTAAGATTTGTCAGCAGGCCGACAAACCCTGAAATCAGGCTTCCACTACAGATTCCGGATAAGCAATGGTCGTATCGACCAGGATCCGTCCGCAGTGTTCGCAGGCAATAATTTTCTTGTGCAGGCCGATCTCCAGTTTGATCTGGGGCGGTACGCTGTTGAAACATCCGCCGCAGGAGCTGCGCTCTACGGTTACCACAGCCAGTCCGTTGCGGTAAGTGCGGCGGGTTTTGTCGTACGCATTCAGCAGGCGTTCTTCAATACCCTGGCGCGCTTTTTCGCTTTGGCTGCGCAGGCGGTTTTCTTCCTGTTCTGTTTTTTCAATAATGCCCTGCAGTTCTACTTTCTTGGCATCCAGTTCTTTCTGTTTCGCCTCGAAACGTGCTTCCGAAATCGTCAGGCTTTCTTTTTTGGCTTCCAGTGCGGCTTTCGCTTCGCGGACTTTCTTTTCAGAGAGTTGGATATCCAGTTTTGCCAGGTCGATTTCTTTTTGCAGTGCATTGTACTCGCGGTCGTTTTTCACTTCCTCGAGTTGCTTTTGGTATTTTTTTATGCTGGCATCCGCTTCTTTGGCAGTCACCTGCATTTTTGCAATTTCCTGTTCGCTTTCCTTGTAAGCGACTTTCAATTTTTTGATACGTGTGTCCAGTCCGGCGACTTCGTCTTCCAGGTCGGATACTTCCATAGGAAGTTCACCTTTCAGGATCTGAATTTCGTCTAACTGAGCGTCAACTTGCTGTAATTTCCACAGCATTTGTAGTTTTTCGGCAACGGTTGCTTCTACAGCCATACGGTAATATATGATGGGTGGTTGAAAAATTAGATGCGTTTTTTACAAATAAAAAACGGGGTTGGTATTCACTTTTGTGCAATGGAGCGCAAAAGTAGGAAATTTCTCCTGAATTATTTGAAATAAAAGTTCGATTGTAAACTGCTCGCTTTCATAATGCCCGATATCGGCTACCACCAGCCGGCCTTCCGCATCAAAAAACTCGTGGTACTTGAAGTCGGCTGTGACAAAAACATCGGCGCCGGCGCGCAACGCTTCGGGCAGTAAAAAACTGCCGCTGCCGCCACAAACCGCCACTGTCTGCACCGGGCGACCGCGCAACGCCGTGTGGCGTACACAACCCGCCCGCAGGGCTGTTTTGGTATGCTGCAGGAAATCCGTTTCCAGCATTGGTTCCGGCAAAAAACCCAGCATTCCTGCCCCGATTTCCGTTTCTCCTGTTTTGGGCAGGAGTATCCGGGTATCTTTCAGGCCCAGTTTTTCGGCTATTTTGGCATTCACGCCCTGTCGGTACACATTGTCGAGGTTGGTATGGATAGCATACAAGGCTACCTGTTTCCGAATGGCCTGTATCACCGTGCGTTCTACATAGTTGCTGCCATTGAATCGTTTCAGCCCCCGGAATACGATGGGATGGTGCGCAATAACGAGGTTACAACCCAGCGCAATCGCTTCTTCCACAACGGCTTCTGTCGAATCCAGGCAAAAAAGAATACCTGTCACCTCCTGCTCCGGATCACCGACGATCAGACCGGCATTGTCGTACGACTCCTGCAGATACGGCGGCGCGATGGATTCGAGGATGCTGAGGATGTGGTGGATGCGCATGAAAGAGAGGTGAGAGGTGAGAGGTGAGAGGTGAGAAGTGAGAAGTGAGCCTAAACACTCTTCCCGCTCTGCATACGCATAAAATTATACAGCCCGGCCTCATCGATCACCCCCAGCAGGCCATTTTCGTCGCCGACGGCTACAATAGCATTGCCCTGGTTCCGGATCAGGAAAAAAATGTGCTGCAATGATTCATTCAGGTGTACAATTTCCACCTTTTGAGCGTATTGCGACACTTCTTTGCCGAGGTCGTTCTTTTTCATGGCAGCGACAATACTCGCTTCATCCAGCATGCCGACCAGCTGCTCGGAAAGATCGAACACCAGAAAATGGCGTTCCAGGCCTTTTTGCAACAACTCGGCAGCCGACTGCATCCAGTCATTCATGTAAATACGGGTAAACTGCGGGCGCAGCAGGTCTTTTGCCCGGTATTTGCGCAGAAAATCGTCCAGTTGAACCATAGAATTTTCCGAGCGGGCGGTCGTAAACACAAACAAACCTACCAGAGCCAGTGTAAACGCATTGGACCAGAGTCCGTACACAATAAACAGCACAGCAATACCCTGCCCCAGCCAGGCAGCCCAGCGCGTCGCTTTCACACGCCCCCAGCGCATGGCCAGCAGCGAACGGAAAATACGGCCGCCATCCATCGGGAATGCAGGAATCAGGTTAAAAATAACCAATCCGATATTGGTGGCTACCAGTACAGGCAGGTAAAAAAGCAATCCAGAAGGTTGTAAACCGGTTTCTTCCATGACTTGCGCCGTTTCGTCTCCTTCTGTAAAAGAATACTGCTGCTGCAAAAACCATTTGAAAAACTCCCATTGTTCGGCGCGGAAAACAAGCATACTGACACCAACAAGCAACAAGGCAATAGCCACATTGACCATTGGCCCTGCAATCGCTACCACAAATTCCTGGGAGGGTTTTTCAGGCATTTTTTCCAGGCGGGCAATACCGCCGATGGGGGTCAGAATAATATCGTGGGTATCGATCCCATAGCGTCGGGCCGTCAGCGCATGCCCGTATTCATGCAACAATACACAACCGAAAAGCGCCACAAAAAAGCCCATCAGCCAGGCTGTTCCGATCATATCGAGGTTATTTTCATAACCAATCCAGAATGCATACAAAAAAATAAGTCCAAAACTCCAGTGTAAATGAACAGGAATACCAAACCACGTAAAAAGTCTCAGAGAGCCGCGCATAAGTAAATGGGTAAAAATTATGGCTTTTCAGCCAGTATGATATACTGGTAATCCAGGGCATCCTGGTCTACCCTGTCAATAGAAAATCCGGAGCTCAGCAGTTCCCGTTCGGCCTGGCTGAGGGACACTTTAAATTCATCGGGCGGACCGATAGGGAGGTTATTTTTTTTGAAATCGATAATCAGCAAGCGGCCTCCGGGCGCCATGCCTTTCCACAAGGTTTTCAGGTATTGCCCCCTGTTTTTGATGTATCCGTAGGTATTGACCAGCACTACTGCGTCGGCTTCTTCAGGGCGCAAAAGCGGGTCGTCGGCTTTGGCCAGCCGGGTTTCAAAACGATCGCGGTAGCGCACGTCAAGACGCACTTTTACGCTGTCCATAAAGTCTATAAAACGCTGATCGATGTCAATTCCGATTACTTTTTTGGCTTTTGGCACCATTCTGAACGTAAAATAACCCGTTCCCGCGCCGATATCGGCCACCGTTTTGCCTTCCAGGTCACCCAGCAGGGAAATAACCATATTCGGTTTCTGCCAGATCCCACGGTCTTTGCTTTCAAAATCGGCAACAAGGTTTTCAAAACTGCCTTCGCCTGTTTTGGGCAACGGCAAGGGATCAGACACCTTTGCCGCAGGCGCCGGTTGTTCCCGCATCAGGGAATTGGGCGATTCCGGTGGAGACGCAGATTCTTCTCTACAGGCCGAAAAGACGGCCAACAGCAGGATAAACAAACTAAAGTGGTAGTGGTGGCGCATAACTTGGTGCATAGAACATTGCAAAAGTATAGAAGTTCGTTGAAAGCGTTGGATACTAAAGTGCCTGCATTGGATCATTTTGGACAACCGGACGAAATTGCCGGATGAATCACCTTTCAGAATAGGCTCTTATCTTTGTGGCCGGGAATCGGTTGAAATGGTAACAGGAACACGGATGATACGGATCGGACACGGATTTCACAGTACGTCCACCTAAAATCCGTGTCCGATCCGTATCATCCGTGTCCCATTAGATTTCGCACAACCAGGATTATTCTATTTGCATAGGAGGGCTTTTATCTCGTCCCCGTTTTTTTTCAAACCGTACTTTATTCAATCTTTTGAAAATCAATTATTTAAGCGAAATAAACACGCCTCGGGGGCTGACCTTTTTTAGCGCCGTACTGCTGGTGGTGAGTATGATGTTATCGCCTTTTTTGCTGTCGATCAGCATGTGGGGATTTGTAGCTGCCGCATTGTGGCATACAGCGGCAACCCTGCAACAAAGCGGACAACTCCGTGATAAAAGTGGAATGGCTGCCGTATGGGCTGTATTGGGCTACAGTTTCCGGCAATTTTTTCGGCAACCGGCTGCGCTGATCCTGACCATTTTACTCCTCGTGCCAGCCCTGAGTTTTTTCTGGTCCATCAACCACGAGTTCTGGCTCGAACGAACGCGCGTCCGCATCCCGTTTTTTGTGCTGCCCTGGGTGTTTACCAACCTGCCCAATTTATCCAAACACCAATACCGGACGGTGTTATACGTGCTGGTCTGGTCGGTTTTTCTGATCTGTATCGGTGTGGGTATCAATTTTTTGCTGAACGCCGAAGAGATCCTGGACAACCTGGGCATGGGGCAGCCTATTCCGGTTCCGCGCAACCATATCCGCTTCAACCTGATCCTGGCCACGGCGATTCTTGTAGGCGGCTGGCTCTGGGAGCAGCGCTATGTGTGGCGTTACCCCTGGGAAAGAAAACTGTTGATGGCGGCAGTGGTGTTGATGTTTGTATTTATTCATGTGCTGTCGGTCCGCAGCGGGATTGTGACTTTGTACGCCGCCCTCCTGTTCAGCGTTTTTCGTTTTGTGGTGCGCACCCGGCGCTGGAAAGCGGGCCTGATTACCCTGCTGATCATTATTGTTACGCCGGTACTGGCCGTTCTGAGCATCCCCAGTCTGCAACAGCGCCTGACCTATATGGTCTGGGACTGGCAACAATACCAAAGCAATGACGGCGACGACTATTCCGACTCGGAGCGCTGGGTGTCGTTTGCGGCAGGCATGCAATTGTGGCGCGAAAGCCCTTGGCTGGGCGTGGGTACCGGTGACGTGCCCATGGAAATACAACGTGTTGTAAATGAACGCTTTCCCAAATACACCCTGGACCCGAAACTGCCGCACAACCAGTTTATTTATATCCTCACCGGGACCGGGCTGATCGGTTTATTGCTGAGTATGCTGGCCTTTTTATGGCCCATTGTCACCGGCGGGCACCGGCACTTTTACCTTTTTGCCACCTTCCAGATTATCATCCTGATCTCTTTTCTGGTGGAATACACCATCGAAACTTCCATAGGCGTCGCCTATTACCTGTTTTATTTGTTCTGGTTCGGAAAAATGGCGGAAGTGGAACGGAAAACGACGTTCCAAAAGGATTATTGAGGTGTGTGGGTGTTTTGGTGTTTTGGTGTTTTAGTGTTTTAGTGTTTTGGTGTTTTAGGCGCTCCGCCTTTGGTCACTGTGAGTAGCTGAGGCGGAGCGCCTAAAACACCAAAACACTAAAACACCAAAACACAAAAAAACAGCGCCGCCGCCCCTGCGTACCGGGAACAACAGGTGAATCAAGCAAACGGCGCTGCCGGATTTTTTTAACGGGTTTCGTGTGTGGTGTTTCGTGTTTGGGGGGCTTGGCTCTTAGCCGCAGGGGCGATTGGTTCTGTCCTTTTTGCATTGATAATTGAAAATTAGACATTGAAAATTGGGCATTTTTTGAATTTTTAATTAAAAAATGTACAATTTCCAATGTTCAATTACCAATGTACATATAGAACCAACCATCCCTGCCTTCGCCAGGCTATCTACTCAACCCAGGCGTCACCGCCCTAAACACTAAACACCAAACACTAAACACTAAACACGATACACGTCATTTCTTAATATCCAGCAGATGCGCCACCCCTGCCGCTTGCAGTTGTTCGGACAGTGTGGCAACATCTCCGGCCATCCGGGTTTTTATTTTAGAAAGCCCGTCCTGAATCGCCACCAGATTGGCTTTTCGGATAGCCGTCAGGGCATCATAGCCATGGTAGGCTGCCACTTTGGCTTTACCGGTCCCCGGCGCATCGTAGCGCTGTAGTATTTTTCCATTGGCATCTACAATTTCGAGTTGCAGTTCCAGATCGATCCGGTACACCTTGTAAGGCATGCCGAGCAGATTGGCCGTCCCCAAGGTGAAAATGCTGGGGATCATCCAGCCCCAGCCGGCGTTCCGGCGCTGGTAGGTACGCAGTTTAAACCGCGCGTGGCCGTATCGTTCGCCGTCTTGCCGGTTGAAATGGTCGAACAACTCATTGTCCAGCACCTGAAAAACATCGCTCATGGCCTGGTCGGTCTTTTGATGAACTTCCCAGGGAGCTGGAATGTAGGGCCCGGCAGTAATGTTGGTGAGAATGACCTCGCGGTTCAACGCAGCATAAAAAGCATCTGCAAAACTCCGCTCATGCACCAGCAAACCCAACCTGGGCAAGCGTTGCGGAATGGTTTCGCTGGAGTGAAAATCGCTGATGCGGAGGCTGCGGCAAGCGCCCAGCGCCAACGCAGAAATAGCAAAAAGAAGAATTGACTTTTTCATATGGATTCATTTTTCAGGCAAGATTGCGACTCCAGAACAGCATTTGCAAGCGCCCTGCCGACCCTACCGGGCTGCTTAACAGTGTTTAACCTCCGGCTTTCTAAAAGTCAATTCATTTAACAACTAAATCATTGAAAATAAAATACTTGTGATTTAGTTAAAAAATTATGTATAAATGGTAAAAGGAACATTAACTGTTAGGAGGGTTGAGGTTGTTGAGAGGTTGAGATTGTTGAGGGTGGTAACTCAGGCCTGAGTTACCACCCTCAACAATCTCAACCTCTCAACAACCTCAACCCTCCTAACAGTTAATGTTCCTTTTACCATTTATACATAATTTTTTAACTAAATCACAAGTATTTTATTTTCAATGATTTAGTTGTTAAATGAATTGACTTTTAGAAAGCCGGAGGTTAAACACTGTTAAGCAGCCCGGTAGGGTCGGCAGGGCGCTTGCAAATGCTGTTCTGGAGTCGCAATCTTGCCTGAAAAATGAATCCATATGAAAAAGTCAATTCTTCTTTTTGCTATTTCTGCGTTGGCGCTGGGCGCTTGCCGCAGCCTCCGCATCAGCGATTTTCACTCCAGCGAAACCATTCCGCAACGCTTGCCCAGGTTGGGTTTGCTGGTGCATGAGCGGAGTTTTGCAGATGCTTTTTATGCTGCGTTGAACCGCGAGGTCATTCTCACCAACATTACTGCCGGGCCCTACATTCCAGCTCCCTGGGAAGTTCATCAAAAGACCGACCAGGCCATGAGCGATGTTTTTCAGGTGCTGGACAATGAGTTGTTCGACCATTTCAACCGGCAAGACGGCGAACGATACGGCCACGCGCGGTTTAAACTGCGTACCTACCAGCGCCGGAACGCCGGCTGGGGCTGGATGATCCCCAGCATTTTCACCTTGGGGACGGCCAATCTGCTCGGCATGCCTTACAAGGTGTACCGGATCGATCTGGAACTGCAACTCGAAATTGTAGATGCCAATGGAAAAATACTACAGCGCTACGATGCGCCGGGGACCGGTAAAGCCAAAGTGGCAGCCTACCATGGCTATGATGCCCTGACGGCTATCCGAAAAGCCAATCTGGTGGCGATTCAGGACGGGCTTTCTAAAATAAAAACCCGGATGGCCGGAGATGTTGCCACACTGTCCGAACAACTGCAAGCGGCAGGGGTGGCGCATCTGCTGGATATTAAGAAATGACGTGTATCGTGTTTAGTGTTTAGTGTTTGGTGTTTAGTGTTTAGGGCGGTGACGCCTGGGTTGAGTAGATAGCCTGGCGAAGGCAGGGATGGTTGGTTCTATATGTACATTGGTAATTGAACATTGGAAATTGTACATTTTTTAATTAAAAATTCAAAAAATGCCCAATTTTCAATGTCTAATTTTCAATTATCAATGCAAAAAGGACAGAACCAATCGCCCCTGCGGCTAAGAGCCAAGCCCCCCAAACACGAAACACCACACACGAAACCCGTTAAAAAAATCCGGCAGCGCCGTTTGCTTGATTCACCTGTTGTTCCCGGTACGCAGGGGCGGCGGCGCTGTTTTTTTGTGTTTTGGTGTTTTAGTGTTTTGGTGTTTTAGGCGCTCCGCCTCAGCTACTCACAGTGACCAAAGGCGGAGCGCCTAAAACACCAAAACACTAAAACACTAAAACACCAAAACACCAAAACACCCACACACCTCAATAATCCTTTTGGAACGTCGTTTTCCGTTCCACTTCCGCCATTTTTCCGAACCAGAACAAATAAAACAGGTAATAGGCGACGCCTATGGAAGTTTCGATGGTGTATTCCACCAGAAAAGAGATCAGGATGATAATCTGGAAGGTGGCAAAAAGGTAAAAGTGCCGGTGCCCGCCGGTGACAATGGGCCATAAAAAGGCCAGCATACTCAGCAATAAACCGATCAGCCCGGTCCCGGTGAGGATATAAATAAACTGGTTGTGCGGCAGTTTCGGGTCCAGGGTGTATTTGGGAAAGCGTTCATTTACAACACGTTGTATTTCCATGGGCACGTCACCGGTACCCACGCCCAGCCAAGGGCTTTCGCGCCACAATTGCATGCCTGCCGCAAACGACACCCAGCGCTCCGAGTCGGAATAGTCGTCGCCGTCATTGCTTTGGTATTGTTGCCAGTCCCAGACCATATAGGTCAGGCGCTGTTGCAGACTGGGGATGCTCAGAACGGCCAGTACCGGCGTAACAATAATGATCAGCAGGGTAATCAGGCCCGCTTTCCAGCGCCGGGTGCGCACCACAAAACGAAAAACGCTGAACAGGAGGGCGGCGTACAAAGTCACAATCCCGCTGCGGACCGACAGCACATGAATAAATACAAACATCAACACCACTGCCGCCATCAACAGTTTTCTTTCCCAGGGGTAACGCCACACATAGCGCTGCTCCCAGAGCCAGCCGCCTACAAGAATCGCCGTGGCCAGGATCAGGTTGAAGCGGATATGGTTGCGCGGAACCGGAATAGGCTGCCCCATGCCCAGGTTGTCCAGGATCTCTTCGGCGTTCAGCAAAAAATTGATACCCACACCGATACAGATCAGAAAAACCGACCAGACCAGCACGTATAACACCGTCCGGTATTGGTGTTTGGATAAATTGGGCAGGTTGGTAAACACCCAGGGCAGCACAAAAAACGGGATGCGGACGCGCGTTCGTTCGAGCCAGAACTCGTGGTTGATGGACCAGAAAAAACTCAGGGCTGGCACGAGGAGTAAAATGGTCAGGATCAGCGCAGCCGGTTGCCGAAAAAATTGCCGGAAACTGTAGCCCAATACAGCCCATACGGCAGCCATTCCACTTTTATCACGGAGTTGTCCGCTTTGTTGCAGGGTTGCCGCTGTATGCCACAATGCGGCAGCTACAAATCCCCACATGCTGATCGACAGCAAAAAAGGCGATAACATCATACTCACCACCAGCAGTACGGCGCTAAAAAAGGTCAGCCCCCGAGGCGTGTTTATTTCGCTTAAATAATTGATTTTCAAAAGATTGAATAAAGTACGGTTTGAAAAAAAACGGGGACGAGATAAAAGCCCTCCTATGCAAATAGAATAATCCTGGTTGTGCGAAATCTAATGGGACACGGATGATACGGATCGGACACGGATTTTAGGTGGACGTACTGTGAAATCCGTGTCCGATCCGTATCATCCGTGTTCCTGTTACCATTTCAACCGATTCCCGGCCACAAAGATAAGAGCCTATTCTGAAAGGTGATTCATCCGGCAATTTCGTCCGGTTGTCCAAAATGATCCAATGCAGGCACTTTAGTATCCAACGCTTTCAACGAACTTCTATACTTTTGCAATGTTCTATGCACCAAGTTATGCGCCACCACTACCACTTTAGTTTGTTTATCCTGCTGTTGGCCGTCTTTTCGGCCTGTAGAGAAGAATCTGCGTCTCCACCGGAATCGCCCAATTCCCTGATGCGGGAACAACCGGCGCCTGCGGCAAAGGTGTCTGATCCCTTGCCGTTGCCCAAAACAGGCGAAGGCAGTTTTGAAAACCTTGTTGCCGATTTTGAAAGCAAAGACCGTGGGATCTGGCAGAAACCGAATATGGTTATTTCCCTGCTGGGTGACCTGGAAGGCAAAACGGTGGCCGATATCGGCGCGGGAACGGGTTATTTTACGTTCAGAATGGTGCCAAAAGCCAAAAAAGTAATCGGAATTGACATCGATCAGCGTTTTATAGACTTTATGGACAGCGTAAAAGTGCGTCTTGACGTGCGCTACCGCGATCGTTTTGAAACCCGGCTGGCCAAAGCCGACGACCCGCTTTTGCGCCCTGAAGAAGCCGACGCAGTAGTGCTGGTCAATACCTACGGATACATCAAAAACAGGGGGCAATACCTGAAAACCTTGTGGAAAGGCATGGCGCCCGGAGGCCGCTTGCTGATTATCGATTTCAAAAAAAATAACCTCCCTATCGGTCCGCCCGATGAATTTAAAGTGTCCCTCAGCCAGGCCGAACGGGAACTGCTGAGCTCCGGATTTTCTATTGACAGGGTAGACCAGGATGCCCTGGATTACCAGTATATCATACTGGCTGAAAAGCCATAATTTTTACCCATTTACTTATGCGCGGCTCTCTGAGACTTTTTACGTGGTTTGGTATTCCTGTTCATTTACACTGGAGTTTTGGACTTATTTTTTTGTATGCATTCTGGATTGGTTATGAAAATAACCTCGATATGATCGGAACAGCCTGGCTGATGGGCTTTTTTGTGGCGCTTTTCGGTTGTGTATTGTTGCATGAATACGGGCATGCGCTGACGGCCCGACGCTATGGGATCGATACCCACGATATTATTCTGACCCCCATCGGCGGTATTGCCCGCCTGGAAAAAATGCCTGAAAAACCCTCCCAGGAATTTGTGGTAGCGATTGCAGGGCCAATGGTCAATGTGGCTATTGCCTTGTTGCTTGTTGGTGTCAGTATGCTTGTTTTCCGCGCCGAACAATGGGAGTTTTTCAAATGGTTTTTGCAGCAGCAGTATTCTTTTACAGAAGGAGACGAAACGGCGCAAGTCATGGAAGAAACCGGTTTACAACCTTCTGGATTGCTTTTTTACCTGCCTGTACTGGTAGCCACCAATATCGGATTGGTTATTTTTAACCTGATTCCTGCATTCCCGATGGATGGCGGCCGTATTTTCCGTTCGCTGCTGGCCATGCGCTGGGGGCGTGTGAAAGCGACGCGCTGGGCTGCCTGGCTGGGGCAGGGTATTGCTGTGCTGTTTATTGTGTACGGACTCTGGTCCAATGCGTTTACACTGGCTCTGGTAGGTTTGTTTGTGTTTACGACCGCCCGCTCGGAAAATTCTATGGTTCAACTGGACGATTTTCTGCGCAAATACCGGGCAAAAGACCTGCTGCGCCCGCAGTTTACCCGTATTTACATGAATGACTGGATGCAGTCGGCTGCCGAGTTGTTGCAAAAAGGCCTGGAACGCCATTTTCTGGTGTTCGATCTTTCCGAGCAGCTGGTCGGCATGCTGGATGAAGCGAGTATTGTCGCTGCCATGAAAAAGAACGACCTCGGCAAAGAAGTGTCGCAATACGCTCAAAAGGTGGAAATTGTACACCTGAATGAATCATTGCAGCACATTTTTTTCCTGATCCGGAACCAGGGCAATGCTATTGTAGCCGTCGGCGACGAAAATGGCCTGCTGGGGGTGATCGATGAGGCCGGGCTGTATAATTTTATGCGTATGCAGAGCGGGAAGAGTGTTTAGGCTCACTTCTCACTTCTCACCTCTCACCTCTCACCTCTCACCTCTCTTTCATGCGCATCCACCACATCCTCAGCATCCTCGAATCCATCGCGCCGCCGTATCTGCAGGAGTCGTACGACAATGCCGGTCTGATCGTCGGTGATCCGGAGCAGGAGGTGACAGGTATTCTTTTTTGCCTGGATTCGACAGAAGCCGTTGTGGAAGAAGCGATTGCGCTGGGTTGTAACCTCGTTATTGCGCACCATCCCATCGTATTCCGGGGGCTGAAACGATTCAATGGCAGCAACTATGTAGAACGCACGGTGATACAGGCCATTCGGAAACAGGTAGCCTTGTATGCTATCCATACCAACCTCGACAATGTGTACCGACAGGGCGTGAATGCCAAAATAGCCGAAAAACTGGGCCTGAAAGATACCCGGATACTCCTGCCCAAAACAGGAGAAACGGAAATCGGGGCAGGAATGCTGGGTTTTTTGCCGGAACCAATGCTGGAAACGGATTTCCTGCAGCATACCAAAACAGCCCTGCGGGCGGGTTGTGTACGCCACACGGCGTTGCGCGGTCGCCCGGTGCAGACAGTGGCGGTTTGTGGCGGCAGCGGCAGTTTTTTACTGCCCGAAGCGTTGCGCGCCGGCGCCGATGTTTTTGTCACAGCCGACTTCAAGTACCACGAGTTTTTTGATGCGGAAGGCCGGCTGGTGGTAGCCGATATCGGGCATTATGAAAGCGAGCAGTTTACAATCGAACTTTTATTTCAAATAATTCAGGAGAAATTTCCTACTTTTGCGCTCCATTGCACAAAAGTGAATACCAACCCCGTTTTTTATTTGTAAAAAACGCATCTAATTTTTCAACCACCCATCATATATTACCGTATGGCTGTAGAAGCAACCGTTGCCGAAAAACTACAAATGCTGTGGAAATTACAGCAAGTTGACGCTCAGTTAGACGAAATTCAGATCCTGAAAGGTGAACTTCCTATGGAAGTATCCGACCTGGAAGACGAAGTCGCCGGACTGGACACACGTATCAAAAAATTGAAAGTCGCTTACAAGGAAAGCGAACAGGAAATTGCAAAAATGCAGGTGACTGCCAAAGAAGCGGATGCCAGCATAAAAAAATACCAAAAGCAACTCGAGGAAGTGAAAAACGACCGCGAGTACAATGCACTGCAAAAAGAAATCGACCTGGCAAAACTGGATATCCAACTCTCTGAAAAGAAAGTCCGCGAAGCGAAAGCCGCACTGGAAGCCAAAAAAGAAAGCCTGACGATTTCGGAAGCACGTTTCGAGGCGAAACAGAAAGAACTGGATGCCAAGAAAGTAGAACTGCAGGGCATTATTGAAAAAACAGAACAGGAAGAAAACCGCCTGCGCAGCCAAAGCGAAAAAGCGCGCCAGGGTATTGAAGAACGCCTGCTGAATGCGTACGACAAAACCCGCCGCACTTACCGCAACGGACTGGCTGTGGTAACCGTAGAGCGCAGCTCCTGCGGCGGATGTTTCAACAGCGTACCGCCCCAGATCAAACTGGAGATCGGCCTGCACAAGAAAATTATTGCCTGCGAACACTGCGGACGGATCCTGGTCGATACGACCATTGCTTATCCGGAATCTGTAGTGGAAGCCTGATTTCAGGGTTTGTCGGCCTGCTGACAAATCTTAATATGCTCATAAAGTCCCCTCGAACATCCTGGATTCGAGGGGATTTTCTGTGTTTATGCCGTTTTCAAGTTTTTTTCGTCGGAAAAAATGTTAAAGCTGGTACAGTTTCCAACGGTAATGCGTTTCTTGCATTGTTTTTTTTAATAATACTGTTTCATGATAGCCATTCGCCTTAATCGGTTACTCCTTTTTTTGATTGTGCTGGTGTGTTGTATGAGCAACTATTCCGCTTCAGCGCAATCATTTACCGTATATGACAGTATGCCCCAGCTCGAATCCCGCATTGAAAATGCAAAGGATACGACACTGGTTATCAACTTCTGGGCGACATGGTGCAAACCCTGTATCGAAGAACTTCCCTGCTTTGAAGAACTTCGCGAACGTTATATCGGACAAAACGTACTGGTGATCCTGGTCAGCCTTGATTTCAAGAGCCAGTTGGAGAAAAAATTTATTCCCTTTTTGAAAGAACGACAGTTTAAATCAGAAGTAGCGCTACTGGCGGATCAGGATGCCAATACCTGGATTCCAAAAATTAGTGCGGAATGGGATGGGGCGATTCCTGCTACAGTAATCATCAAAGGCCAGCAGCGGAAATTTAACCTGGGTAAATTTGCGAATTTTACAGAATTAGAAACATTTGTGCGCCCCTTTCTTGCAGATGTCTCGGCATTAAAAGATATTTCAGAATACCCTTGTTTGACTGGTAAATAACTTGTGTTGGCTGTTTTTTGGCCTCGATAATCCGTATTCATCCCACTATCGTTCATTCTTTTATTCCCCCCGGTTGCTTCATGAAGAAAACCGTCTTCCCCTCGCTTTTGCTGGCAGGCGTTTTCCTGCTTTTCGGTTCTGCTACTTCACCTTGTGGTTATGCTGTTGGAGACCAAGCCGAAGATTTTTCCCTGAAAAGTGTCAATAACAAAACAGTTTCCCTCGCCGATTTCAAGGATGCGCTGGGTTACATTGTTGTTTTTACCTGTAACCACTGCCCCTATGCGCAGTTGTACGAACAACGTATTATTGATCTGCACAACAAATACGCTCCCAAAGGTTTTCCAGTGATTGCGATCAATCCGAACAGTCCGCTGATTGTGGAAGAGGACAGTTTTGAAGAAATGCAAAAGCGCTCCAAAGCGTATAAATATCCTTTTGAATACTTGTTCGACGAAGAGCAAACGGTTTATCCAAAATTCGGCGCTACCCGTACACCGCATGTTTTTCTGCTGGATCGCAACCTGATTATCCGGTATATCGGCGCGATCGACGACAACCCGGAAACCCCCAGATCGGCCAAAAACCGCTGGGTGGAAAAAGCGGTCGAAGCCATGTTGCGGGGCGAAAAACCGAACCCTGATTTTACCAGGGCAGTCGGCTGTACGGTGAAAAAAAAACCTGATGCCGCTCCTGTGCCTGTTACTGCGGAAAAGCCTGCCAATGAAGGAGGGCATCGGCCCTGATGTTTGTGTATTTCACAATGCATCATCCAATCCTTCCTCTTCCTTCCCAATCACCTCGGTAAGTGTTTGATCGCGGTGCATCTTGCACCAGCCGCAGTCCTCTTTGCCACAGCCTGTTGTAAATGCCCGGGCCTGGATATTGTTCCAGGTATCGCGTATCATACCCCTAACCAGTTCTGTTTCGGCGCCTGAATAATGGAGTTCGAGTATGGGGAATGCGCCCCGTTTATCGGGTTCCAGCCAGGAGATCGCCGTTTTGCCGACCGGCTCGGGATAAATCCGCGCATGTTCCAGCAGGATCCGGTAAAAAGCCAGTTGCCGCCAGTATTCTCCGCCCAGCGGTTGTTTTTCATCGGGCGGGGCAGTTTTTTTCGGGTCTGGCGTACCGGTTTTGTAATCCACAATACGCAGCGTGTTGTTGTCGAGCCATTCTATTTTGTCCAGAATACCCGTGAGCGGCACTCCTTCTATTTCCACGCGGTCTACCCGGCGTTCCACAATGACCCTTTTGCGCCAGAAAGGCACCTGTTCCACATGGATACGCCGCAGGTAATCCTTGCCGAGCGCCAGCCGTTGTTCAAAACTGTTTTCCGAAAAATAGCCGCGCTGGTGGTCCATTTCCTGTCCGAATAGGCGCAGCATCGTTTCCACCGTTGGCCATTGCATTTTTTTATCGGCTTTCATTTTCAGGGTAAACTGTTGCAAGGCGCCGTGCATGGCTATTCCGTAAGCGGCCGCTTCGCTCATAGCTGCCGGAATTTTCAAAATATCTTCGTAGTAAAATGCCAGCGGGCAGCGCAGGTATCGGTTCAGCGCCGTGATACTCAGGCTGAACTGCCCCAGCAACTCGTCCAGCAACGCCGGTTCTGGGAAAGTAATCACCGGTTTGGGCGCTTCCAGCAGGATCTGCGTCTGCGTTTCGAGCAACAACACCTGCGGCACCTGCACTTTTGTGCGGGGCAGGGTGGTTTCATCGGCAAACTGACTTTGGGTGATCGCTTTTCCGTCTTCTCCAGTGGCGGCGCAGGAAACCTGTAGTTGCGCCTTTGCGCGGGTCAGCGCCACATAAAAAAGGCGGCGGCGCGCTTCCAGAGCATCTTCTTCGCCGGAGAGCGTGAGCGTAGGTGGCAATGCAAAACGCCCGCGGTTGCCGCCCGCGTTTTTTTCCCAGGCATCGTCGCAGCAATCGAACAAAAAAACGTGTTCGAACTCCAGACCCTTGGCTGCATGCGCGGTTAATAGTTGTACGCCGGGTCCGCTCTGAATGGGTTGTGCGACGGGCAAAGCCAGCCGGTTGTCCTCCATACTGTGCAGTAAATTGAGCAGGTGGCTCAATCCGCCTGGCACTGCAGCCAGGCGCGGGTTGCGGGCCGATTCGCGCTGTACAAACGCCAGGAACGTGTGCAGGACCTGTAAATGCCAGATTTTATCCGGCTGTTGCAGTGCCCAGGTAACCAGTCCGCTTTGGGTGTACAAACGTTCGATCAATTGGGGTAGAGGTAAATTTGCTACATCTGAAATCCAGGCGTTCAGTCGTGCCGATAAGGCGATATATTTTTGATAATCAGTTAGTTGTAGGGATTGTAAAAACTGCTGGTCGGCCAATAGGGAGCGCCAGTATTTTTCCTTCGTCTCTACCAGGCCGATTTTGGCATACCGTTCTTTGCCTTGTGCTGTTTCTGCCAGTTCGTTGCGGCGCAAAGCCAGCGCAATGCTGGCAAGGTCGTTGGCCGCCAGGCCGAAAAACGATGCGTGCAGGAGTTGAAACAAACGGTGGTCACCTGAAAAAGACTGCGTCATTTCCTCGTTCAGGTAACCGAGCAGGTCCCTGAAATGCTGCATCAGAGGCAATTCCAGGGCATCGACCGGGCGCTTGGTCTGGTAGGGAATTCCCTTTTTTTCGAATAAAGAAAGCAGGTTGTTGGCTTGCCGGTGCCGGGCGTACAGCACCGCGATGTCGGAAGGATTCGTGCCGGTTTTGATCAGGGTGTCAATCTGCTGCGCGACGTCGGCCAGTTCGTGCAGGCGGTTTTCGTACACGACCATACGTGCACCGGCTTGCTGTGCTTCCGCAGACAATGCCGTGAAACGGGGCGCCATGGCCCGCAATGTTTTCGAAAAAGGTTGTTCCAGCCGGTTGATGGCCCGGATCTGGTTGTGCCGGATGACCTCGCCGGCGATGTCCAGGATACGTTGCGAGGAGCGGTAGTTTTCCTCCAGCACAAATGTTTCCAACCCTTTGCTGTATTGTTGATGGAAACGCAGGAGGTTTTCGAGGCGCGCACCCTGAAACTCGAAAATGCTCTGGTCGTCGTCGCCGACAATAAAAATATTGGGGATTTGCCAGTAATCGAGCAATTGATTCAGGAGTTGAAACTGCGCGCCGTTGGTATCCTGGAACTCATCAACCAGCACATACTGGTAGCGTTCCTGGTAACTGCGCAGCAGCGCTTCATTTTTGGCGAATGCCCTGGTTACCCAAAGCAGCATGTCCTCGTATTCATAACGCCCGCTGCGTTCCAGCATTTGCTGGTACTTCGGGTACAGGTCGGCAGCGGCTTTAAGGCGGGTCATTTTTTGGGTTACATCTGCGATCTGGGCTGTTTTGAGGTCGCCTTTGTTGGCTTCCTTGGTTTTTACCTTGTATATAAAATCGGGATGCGTGGGCAGCCCATTGACGTATTCGTCGCATTTTTTCAGTACGAAACCCGGCGTCCAGCCTTCTTTTTTCATGGTGTTGAACAGGTCGCGCAGGTGGTCTTCAAACTGGAACAGGTCTTTTCTGCCTTCGCGCAACGGGTGCGAGGTGGGCAGTTTGGCCAGCATTTGCCGCACCATTTCGATGCGTTCCAGTTCGCTGAGGGGTTCGAGATTGCCTTTGCCGAAATGTTCGGGATTTTCCTGGATTACGCGGTTGCAAAAAGCATGAAAGGTGAAAATCGGCACCCGGTGCGCTTCAGGTCCGATGCGTTCCAGCAGCCGCTGCCGCATCGCGTTTACCCCGGCATCCGTAAAGGTCAGGCACAGCACATTTTGCGCCCGCGCATCGGTTTTCAACAAAATATTGCCGATTCGGGCGGTCAGAATATGGGTTTTTCCGGTTCCGGGACCTGCGATCACCAGCACCGGGCCCTCCGTTTGCTCTACGGCCTGTTGCTGTGTGGGGTTCAGCGACTGGAGAAAGGCCCGAAAGGCTTCGTTGTATTGTTGCAGATCGTTTGATGTTGACATGATTGGGGACGCGGATTTAGCGGACCATGCGGATTTTCGCGGATTTAAAATGACGAAAAACGGATCCCCCGGCGTATTCTATCCTCATTGCAAACATCTGCAATTATCCGCGAAAATCCGCATGATCCGCTAAATCCGCGTCCCTAATCTGTTCACAAAATTCCAGTGCCCGCCGCTCCGACCACGACGAATCCTTATCTCCTTTGGCCCGAAAACCGCAGTGGCCGCCGCCGGGTGTCAGTTCAAAATAAAAGTATTGGTGCGTGCGGGCAATTTC
>JADLCC010000600.1 GCA_020847425.1 Saprospiraceae bacterium | reverse complement strand
ACGATACCAGCGGTGGTCCAGGTGTCCGACTGCAAATGTTTGCCACTGCTTTCCAGTGCAATGGAGTGCTGCTGCTTGCCCACCCGGATGCACCAGGCGCCAATCAGATAGTTGACAATCGCCGTTGCCCCGATGAGGATGATCCCAAGATCCAGTTGTTTGACCGGATGGGCATGGATCAGGTTGATGACCGATTCATAAACGATTACAAAACCCGCTACTAAAATCAAAATGCCTTCAAAAGAAGCGGACAACAACTCCGCTTTGCCATGGCCGTACGGGTGGTTTTCATCGCGGGGTTTGGCGGCCAGCCGCAGGCTGTACAATCCGGTAAAACCGGTCAGTACATTGACGGTACTTTCCAGGGCATCCGTGAGTACGGCAACGGAATTGGTCAGAAAATAAGCCAGTATTTTGACCGCGAACAATATGACAGAAGCAATTACAACCCATTGTTGAACGCGAATCGAGACAGATGAAGAAGGATACATGGCTATGCGGTTTATTGCAGGCGAATTGGACTGCAAAGAAGGAAAGTGTTTATCTTTTTGTGTTTAGTGAATAGGGTGTGGTTGATTGCGAATTTTTTACGAAAATCTAAACACTCTCCAAAGAAGGATTCGAGTGTACTAAGTAAAAGGGCAAAATTGCAAAGAGCAAATGGCAATGTTAATCAATGAGTTACAGAAGAATTAGTTCAAACTAATTTTGCTTGATTACTTATATGAACAAAGACTCACAACTCACAACTCACAACTCACAACTCACAACTCACAACTCACTTCTCACGACTCACAACTCACTCCTCCTCTGTTCCGTGTAATAAAATCCCAATTGCTGTCGTAAGTCATCGGGCAGGCCCGGCAGTTCGGAACGTGGAATAAGCAGGGTGCTAATATTGTGTAAATCGCTGAAAATGTGGTGTTTAACCGCAGTAGCATGCAGGTAGTCATGCCCCGATGAGCCGCCCGTTCCAATTTTCCGGCCCAGCATACGCAGTACCATTTGCGCATGGCGGTAGCGCCAGGTGGTGAACAGTTCATCGATATCGATCAGGCAGCGCAGCAGGTTAAAAGGCTGGTGCAGGATGGGTTCATCGCGGTAGAGGTTGATAAACAGGGCTGCTACCGTGGCTTTGTACGACAAGCGCAGTTTGCCTTCCTGCTGCAACTGGCTGTGCACTGCCGGGTCGAGCACCGACTGAAAATAAGTGTCCGTACTGCCGAGCATGCGCAGGCGCATGGCTTTTTCCTGTTCGTCGAGGTAACCCGTCGCACGAATCGCCTGTTGTTCTCGCGCCAGCATATTGTCGACGGCCTGACGGTAGTAGTCCAGGAATTCAAATTTGCCAAATTGCAAAAACGGTGTGCGTTCCAGCCATTCTTCCACGACGCCAAACAAGGTATCGCCGTTGGTCAAATGCGCCAGTTCGGCCTGCTGTGTGTCGGCAAAATCGGAGGCGTAGTGCTTGTTGTTGTACGTGATGCGCTCCTGTTCGGGTAGCCCCAACATGGCTTCCACCTTGCGAAACTGGAAACTTTGAAAACCGGAAGCGGGAAACAGGTAGTTGCGGAAATCCAGAAAATCGAGGGCCGTCATGGTTTCCATCACCTGTATTTGCTGGATCAGCAGTTTTTCAATTTCCACCACGCGGCTGAGCCGCGCTACCGCCGTGCCGATGCTGCGTTCGTCCACATTATCGCCTTTGAACATGCCGATGACCGACTGCACTTCGTGGGTGATTTGTTTGAACCATAATTCGTACACCTGGTGCACGATGATAAACAACATTTCCTCGTGGGCCGGCGATTTTTCCAGTTCGGCGCTGCGCAATTGCTGCGCGTCCAGGATTTTGTCTAATTGCAGGTAAGAGTGGTAATGGATGGTGGCGTATTTCTGGTCGGACTTCGGCATGGCTGTGATTTTGGGCCAAAAATAGACTAAAGTAGTTATCTGTTATTAGTTATTGGTTATCAGTTATTAGTTATCAGGGTGCGTTGCTCTTGGCTGTTTTATAAAACCAAGAGCAACGCACCCTGATAACTGATAACTAATAACTGATAACCAATAACTAATAACGAATAACCAATAACTACTTATTCGGCACCATATTCGGATTGAGCAGATCGTAGAACTGATCAATTTTTGGAAGAATAATAATCCTGGTGCGGCGGTTCATCGCCCGGCCTGCGTCGGAATCATTGCTGGCCAGTGCATTGTATTCTCCTCTGCCCGCTGCAATGAGGCGGTTGGGATTCACCTTGAAATTATGCTGCAAGGCCCGTACCACGGAAGTGGAACGTTTCACACTAAGGTCCCAGTTGTCTTCCATACAACCGTTTTTAATGGGTAGGTTATCCGTGTAACCCTCTACCATGACTTCCAGATCGGGGCGTGATTCGATAATTTTTGCAATATTCCCCAATACGGCATTGGCTTTAGGTGTCAGGTTTGCGCTGCCGCTCTGGTACAGCATTTTATCGGATAAGTTGATGAATACCACCGTTTTATCCACTTTTACGTCGACATCCTTGTCTTCGATACCGTCTTTCAAAACGCCTTTCAGGTTGACGGCAAGGGCAAGGTTGATGGAGTCGGCTTTGGTTTTAGCAGCCTGCAACAGATGTATGTATTTATCCTTTTTCTCCAATTGTGCGAGCGTTTCCTTGATGTTGTCATTGGCGGATTGGGACAAAACGGTGAGGTCGCCCACTTGCGTCAATTGTTTGTCCCTTTGTGCTTTGATATCGGCGATTTGAGCCCTCAGGTCGGCGATCTGTTCTTCGCGGAGGCGCATAGTCGTGACATTGCCATTGAGGTCGCCCCGGAGTTTGTCGCGGTCTTTTTCACAAGCCGAAAGTTTGTCCATCAGGGCATTCAAATTTTCGCCGCATTTGCCCAGATCCCTATTGGCGGCTTCCAGTTCGGCCTTCAGGGAAACAAATTTCTTTTTGGCTACACAGGAAGACATCGCCAAACCAAGGCATAAAAAAAGGATGATTTTTGTTGCTGTAACTCGCATAATCTTGATGATTGAAAAGATGTAAAATTATGTATCGGGTTTTGAATGGCCCTTTGGCGCATCGCCTGCCGAACGTCCTATTCTACTTTTTTATTTTCGTGGCAGTCTTTTTTCAAGCGTAAAAAATCATTTTTAATGACGGTTTAATCATGTTTTAATGTCGATTAAAAAATCGGCAGATAAAACAGTCGGTTCAACGGCCGATTAATGTTGATACAACGTTTTTATCGGTACATCTATACCGAACGCAACAAAGGTGCGGGAGGAACGGAAACTGATTTCCTTGTCTTCTATGACGCGAAATTGTGCGCCTGTCTGCCAGCCCAACCCCAGGTAGAACGGCGAACGCTGAATATTCCAATGCAGCTGCACACCCGGTTTAAACATGTTTTTATAGGTCAGTTTATACGTCCCGAAATCCTCTTCCGAGGCCTGATGCGCTGTCATCATAGCGCCGAGGTCCAGTAAGGAGACATGCAGGCTAAATGATTGCGGGTGTTTCCAGGAGGCTGCACCAAACAGTTTACTGAACGTAAAACCAATCGGCATAATGGGCGCCAGCGTGTTGAAATTGGATTGTATGTTTTCATCCTGCGGCTTGCGTTCCCAGTATTCCTTTCCGGCCGAAACGCCGACATACGAATTGATACCCACCGTGACGGCATGGGTGCGTTTGGTGCGCGAACTACCCGGCGGATCTGCCAGGCTTTTCAGCAAATATTCCACCTGATCTTTAGACCTGGCATCCACTAACCCTGCTATAAAATCACCATTTTCTTCAAAAAACCGGAGCATAAAAGAACGCTCTTCGCTGCTTTTTCCTTTCTCGATCTGGCTGCTCAACGTCGTCATCAATCGGAGCAGCGAACTGATGGCGGTGCGGTTTTCGCCGGTTTCGAGGTAGTATAAAAAATTCATGCAGCGCTCCGAAATGTCCGGCAGCAGCGCCAGCGACTTGTTCCGTTCCACCAGCGGCGTAAAGGCCTGTGGTTTGTTTGGATCGGCAAATAAGGGGAACTGCAAAATCCGGTTGAGCGACTGCAGCGACACGGAAACGCTGTTGAATAAACGCACTTTACGCAGGGAGTCCGACTCGACGCTATCTTTCGGGTTCTGCAAACGAAGTAGATCTTCCAGGGTAAGTCGCGTGAACTGCGCAATGGCATCGGGCGAAACCACCCCTACATCCTTGATCCGGCTCATCCGCTGCTGCAGCAAACCCATCGAAATCTGTTTGAGTTCTGGCTCGTACAATGCGCTGTCCAAAGTGGCCAGGCTCATCAGTCCTTTCGGCGATTGCAGCGCATAAAAAAGGTGCGAGGTAAATTCGGTCAGTTGCAACATGGGCCGGGTATTGACCCAGGCCTTTTTAAATTGGGGTGCAAATTTTTGATCAAGCAGACTCAGGTCCCTGCTCAGGGCTTGCAAACGTTCTTCCAACAGATCGATCTGGCCTTCAATGGTATCACTCAGGCGGATTTCAGGTGTCGCTGTCAGGTATTTTGTCAGCGGACTTTCCATGGCAAGTGAAGGGTGCGCTTCCGCCAAACGCTGTTCCAATTGAATCAATCTTTGCTCGATTTGAAACAGTTTTTCGCGGCGCCGCTGGAGGGTATCCAACGATGAGATCGCAGAAATGTCCTCCTTTTTAAACCCGCCAGCAATAGATTTCAGGATCACCAGGGGCTGTAATTCCACCTCGTCGGCTTCCTGCGACCAGTGTGTACGCGTATCGTCCATTACTTGCAGCAATGTTTTCCGCTGGACATCGGTTTTAAGTATTTCCAGGCTGTCTACGCGCATGGTATCAAATGATGCCTGCCACTCGCCAATGGCGCTTTCATAAGCGGAAAGATCGGATTGCCAGCGGCGCAGGATGTCGAGGATACCCAGGTCGTTGTACCAGTTTCCGTCCAGGTTACGGACCAGTTCCAGGCCGCTGACCCGCAGGTTATGGCTGCTGCGGGGTGTTGCAAAAAATTTGTCGTAGGATTTAAACGTATTGTAATCGGACAAAACGGCTGTGTCGAATGCGCCCCGGAGCAATTGTGGCAACAAATTGAGGTCAAACCCGGCAGCAGTATCCGTATCTGCGGCTGCGTTCCCGATCAATACTTCGTAATCATACAGCGGATTGGCCAGATAGCGGGTCCTGTCGGGCGAGTTTGGCGTTTCGGTAAACAAGGATTTTACTGTACTTATGCGTCCTTCCAACTGTGTTTCGACGTTATCCAGTTGCAGGTAAATAGTATTTAACTGCTGAATAAACTGAGCGGCGTCAGTCACTACTTTTTCATACGTGGCCATGGAGTCTATCCTGGCCAATAATATAGCGTTCTGGATTGGTCCGCGTGTAGCCGTTTCAGCAAGGGATGCCTCCAAAGCACCTGCTTTTAAAGCCAATGCATCGTTGAGGTCGCGCCCAGCCGACTGATACGTTTGATAAAGATCATTGTGTACCACCGGAAATACCTCCCAAACCGGGGCCTCGTGGGACAAGGCGAATATGGTGTACACCGTCAGCAGGTTGTAAAAAACAGGGTCTTGCCTTAGTGAACCGAAGTACTCGTCTTTCAGCATCAATTCAGGCAAAGTGATGTTGAGGTTTTTAATATCCAGGTAAAAAGCCTCCCTCAATCCTTCTAAAAACGATTGGGAATAAGTGATGTTCGGGTTGCTGTATTGCGCTTTAACATTCGGGAACAGGTTGCCGACTTTCGGTATTTTTTTATCGATCAGGTTTTCAAAAAAAGCGATGGCGACTTCCTGCTGGGCCCTTTCCAGGATAAATTCAAAAAGTCCCTGCAAAATGGCCTCCGTATTCAGGGCGTTTAACGAAGGCGGGCGTTGTACCTGGTCAGCCGCTGCGCGCAAGGCCGTCGAATTTTGTAAAGGCGGCAACTGGCTTTGGCGCATCGCCTGCTGTACAGAGAGGTATTTCAGGGGAGATAATGCCGCTTCATTGTACATCAGCGAACTGATGCGGGTTCTTTCGGGTGTTTGTATCTGGGCCCAGATCACAGGGCGTTCGGCTTCCAGTGTATCAAGATTGCGCAGCAAACTATCCTGCAGCGGTTGAATAAAACCCTGAATCAAGGGGTTTTTATTGATGCGATCCAGCAAGCGCCGTGTGTCGACGTGGCCGGGCGCCTCTATTTGAGTAGGTTCGTCATAGAGGTATAAAATGAGCAATGCCTGCTGCGCCGCAGTGTCGCGTTGCTCCGGAGAGGCGGATGCGTCCTGAATCGTACGTAAAGCGCTCAACAAATTCCGGCTGTCGTCCAGGAGGTTTTGAGCCGGCAAGGCGCTGGACAGCAAACAAAATAATCCGTATAAAATTGATCTGAAATATTGCATCTGTCAGTGGTTGAAAGGCTTATACCTGGCGTAGTTCATCCTGAATAAAATTATTCAGTTTGTTGTAGTGTGCTTTAAATATTGTTGAGGTGGCAGCCATGGCATGGTTGTTACCCAATAACTGGATAATTTCTACATCCTCTTCTTTACCATTGATCTGGTTGGCGGTGAGTTGTTCCCGATAGGTTTTTACCAGATTTTCCTGCCGGATCTGCATCACTTTGAATGCCTCGTCCTGGGTCAGATCCTGGCCTGCATCAACGAATTTTTGCAAGCGAATATTGATTTTTTGCCGGGTTATCCGCAAAGCATTGAGTATGCGAATATTCATACCCGAAGTAACAATGCTCAGCGCCAATGGTTTCGCTGCGGCCTTTATTACACTGGTATCGAGCAAGGTCAGGATACTTCGAATTTTAGCGGCTACCTCATTGAATTGCGGCGGTTGTACATTATCCAGTGCAATCACTTGCGTAGCGATTATTGTCCCGTCCGTATCGATGGGTTTGGTGCTATTCCAGAAGTCCTGCTTGTCCAGTGCAAGGAAAATGCGGTCCATATCGGGCTTTACAGCATTGAGCTCAGCATTGTCCGGCCCAAACGCTGTTTTTGCGAGGTTAAATTTTTCAAAACAAACAAGTTTGGCACTCTTGACGATGGATTGCAAAAAGGCGTTGACGTTAGCCATAATTATGGTAGGTGTTTAGTGAGGCGCGAAAAGTAGGGCGTTTATTGTTAAAATTGTTTCAAAACGCCTCATTTATTTAACGAAAGCAAAACAACTGACACCGTAACAAGATCAAATGACCTCTCGTCTGGCTGTTACATTACTTAACAACAAACCGATTTTATCCGTGACCGATCAACATTTTATGCCACCGCCCCAACCCGATCCGCCAGATCATACCTACTTCCTCGCATTGCAACAACTGCGCCTTCAGATCCAGGAAATTGCGCCACTCGATGACCAGGACTGGACTTTATTGACCAACAAGATCCGTTGGGAAGTGCAGCCCAAAGGCGCCCTGCTACTTTGCCCTGGTCAGGTCTGCGACCATCTCCGTTTTCTGCACCGGGGCGCGGTGATTTATTACGAGGGAATCGATGAAGAAATGCAACTCGAACAGGTGGGCTGGATTGCGCAACCCACCGAAATGGTGATTGAAATCAACAGTTTTTTCCAGCGTTTACCTACACAGCAATACCTGAAATGCACCGTTCCCTGCGAATTTCTGACGATCTCTTTCCACGACTTGCAAGCACTGTATGCCGAAAGCCCGGCCTGGAACACCGCTGGTCGCCGACTGACGGAAGCCTATTTATTGTTGATTACCGAACGAACCTACTTCCACTTGTTAAACTCTGCCCGGGAGAAATACCAGTATTTCATTGATCGTTTCCCCGAAGCGCAGCAGTTGGTGTCGCAAAAGCATATCGCCGCTTTTCTGCGCATCCGGCCTGAAACGCTGAGCAGAGTGAGAAAGTCCGAAGTGCGAAGTCGTCAGTCCGAAGTCCGGTAGCCTTTAGTCGTCAGCAGAAAGTAATGAAAGTAATTGTTGATTATCAAAATATTACAATGACTAAGCGCTTCCAGACTGACGACTTCGGACTGAGGACTTCGCACTTTCTTGCTTTCTTGACATACGTCAATTGCCCATTTAGTCCTTGTGTTACCACCTTTGTGATAAGTTTTCAATATCCGGATAGTCATGAATATTGATTCCCATCCCCAAAATTCACGACTCACGACTCACGACTCACGATTCACGACTCACAATTCACTACTCACAATTCACATCACCGATTATGAAAAAGCAAATTTTTGCCCCCTTACTGCTTGTAGCAGCCATCATCCTGACAACCTTCAACGCCTGTAAAAAAGACAACACCGGCACGACCGATCCAGCAGTGGAAACATCCATCCAGGCCCTGCGCAGCCAGCAACTCATCAATTCATCTTTTGGTATTGCCCTGCATGGCGCTGAAAAAGCCAGTGGCCTGATGAACCAAAGCGCGGAAGAACGTTGCAGCGCAGTGACCATCTTCCCGGCAGATGCGACAACTTTCCCCAAAACGATCACCGTCGATTTCGGTACAGGCTGCACGGACAGCGACGGCAAATTCAAAACGGGTAAAGTGGTTGTCACCGTCGATAAAATCTGGGAAGCCAACACGGAAGTGTCCATTCTGTATGACAACTATTCAGAAGATGGCGCACAGTTATCCGGCAGGTTTACGTTGAAAAACCAGAGCAATGCGAACGCAGGCATTTACACAGTCACAGCGGAAGATATCAAAGCCGCTGATACACAAGGCTTTACGCTGGATTACGATGCGACCCAGACGTTCACACAAATTGGCGGACACGCCACCTGGTGGGACGGAAACGACGATGTATATGAAATCACAGGCAGTATCAAATCAGTGCTGACCAACGATGAAATCGTAGAATGGACCATCCTGAATCCGCTTACTAAAGCCAACAATTGCCTGTGGATCAGCGAAGGCACCGGCACCTTGAATATCAACGGTCTGGAAGTGGGCGTGGATTACGGCTCCGGTACCTGCGACAACAAAGGCACGCTGACGATCAATGGTCAGACGTATGAAGTGACGCTGTAAGAAAAATCTTTAGAAAGCCTGGACGGGAAGAAGAATAACTGGAGCAAAAAGTTGAAGTCAAGGGAAAGGAGCCCAGGCAAATAGAGTGAGTATAAATGGAATACGGAAGAAAAGGATTAGACACGGATTTTTAAAAAACTGCTATCTATGCAGTAATCCGTGTCTAATCCTTTTCATCCGTATTCCATTTGTCGTATAAATCAGGAAGAATCAATGTCAAAAACAGTAACATTCGGAGAAATAATGATGCGCCTGTCCGCTCCGGGGCGTCAGCGTTTTGCGCAGGTAAGCAGCCTCGGCATCACGTATGGTGGCGGTGAAGCCAATGTATCGGTAGCGCTGGCACAATTGGGAATGCCCGCTGCGCACGTCACCGTATTTCCCGACAATGACCTGGGAAAAGCAGCCGCCGCTTTTTTCCAAAAAACAGGCATCGATACTACCAATTTTCAATACATCCCCGGGCGGCTGGGGCTGTATTTCCTGGAAACCGGCGAAAGTATCCGCCCAAGCCGGATCATTTATGACCGTTACGACTCCGCATTTGCCCGCCTGGAGCCTACTGCATTCAACTGGGAAAATATCCTGAACGGCGCCCAGTGGTTTCACTGGACCGGTATTACGCCGGCCGTGTCGGCGCCGGCCGCTCAAGCCTGCGGCGATGCTATTAGAACCGCGCGCAGGCTGGGGCTCACCGTCAGCGCTGACGTGAATTACCGGCGCGTGCTCTGGCAGTACGGCAAAAAAGCCGGCGACATCATGCCGGCGCTGGTGGAGGGCTGCGATGTTATCGTATGTACCACAGGCGACGCTGCGGATATTTTTGGTATCCAGTCCGCTGATTTTCAGGATATGGCCCGGCAAATGATGCAGCGATTTCCGAATTTGAAAAAAGTAATCGCCACCCGACGCGACACCCTGAGCGCTTCGCACAACCGGCTCACCGGCATTTGCTACGATGGCGCTGAATACACCGAATCACAGACCTTCGATCTGAACCCGATCGTGGACCGGATTGGCGGCGGCGACGCTTTTATGGCCGGCTTTATTTACGGAACCATGCATTACAACGACACTGCGCGCGCTTTGGCTTTTGCTACGGCCGCTTCGGCGCTCAAACACATGGTGGAAGGCGATTTTAACCTGGTGACCGTGGCAGAGGTGGAGCAGGTGATGGGCGGAGAGGTGTCGGGGAGGCTGATGAGATGAAAGCGTGAATCGTGAGTCGTGAATCGTGAGTGGCATCCTGGTTGAAAAAAATTGAGTACTTTATTCAATCAGGACGTTAGGCCACTAAAAATCCGGTTTAATCCGTAAAAATCTGTGTCATCTGTGTTCCCATCACTCTACGAGGGGCATAGCCGAATAGGGTTAAATTCGTATCGCTGTAAATTTCCTTTGTGTTTTTGCTAAAAACAAGGAAATTTGCGGTCTTTTTCGCCTTAACCACTCGCCATTAAAATGTTTTCATCGGAATAACGTTCCGGTGCAAGTGCAAATTTGACCTTCGATGAAAGAACTAAAACCGTACCTGGAAGCCAACAAACTGCGCTTCCTCGATGAATTACTTGAACTGTTGCGCATTCCTTCTGTGAGTGCCGACCCCAAATATGCCGGCGATGTACACCGCATGGCCATGGCTACTGCCGAACACCTCCGCGCCGTTGGAGTCGATCTTGTAGAAATTCATGAAACTGCCGGGCACCCGATTGTCTTTGGTGAAAAAATAGTGGATCCAAAAGCCCCGACCATACTGGTTTACGGGCATTACGACGTGCAGCCGGCCGATCCGCTTAACCTGTGGGACAGCCCACCTTTTGAACCGGTGGTAAAAAAAACCAAACTGCACCCGCAGGGCGCTATTTTTGCCCGCGGCTCCTGCGACGACAAAGGCCAGGTGTTTATGCACATCAAGGCATTTGAAATGATGCAGCGCAACCGCTTGCTACCCTGCAATGTGAAATTTATGATTGAAGGGGAAGAGGAAGTGGGCTCCAAAAACCTGGAGAAATTTTGCAGGGAGCATAAGAAAAAACTGGCCTGCGATGTGGTGCTCATTTCCGATACCAGTATTATTGCCAACGATACACCGAGCCTGACGGTCGGCCTGCGCGGCCTGTGCTACATGGAAGTGGAGGTGACGGGCGCCAACCGCGACCTGCATTCAGGCGTGTACGGCGGCGCGGTGGCCAATCCGATCAATGTGTTGTGCCAGATGATCGCTTCCTTGCACGACGCCAAACGCCGTATCACCGTCGAAGGATTTTACGACGACGTTTTGAAAGTCAGCGCCAAAGAGCGCAAACTGATGAACGAAGCGCCTTTTGATGAAAAAGAGTACATGAAAGACCTGCACATCAACGATGTGATGGGTGAAAAAGGATACACCACCATCGAACTCACCGGCATACGCCCGACGCTGGATGTAAATGGTATCTGGGGCGGCTATATCGGAGAAGGCGCGAAAACGGTGCTGCCCTCCAAGGCATACGCCAAAATTTCGATGCGGCTGGTAGCGGGACAGGATCCCAAGAAAATCGAAAAATTATTCCAAAAGCACTTTGAAAAACTGGCGCCTAAATCGGTAAAAGTAAAGGTTATGCCCCACCACGGCGGCTACCCGGTTGTAGTACCTACCAATTCCATAGAATACAAGGCTTCTGAAAAGGCCATGGAAAAAGCATTCGGCAAAAAACCGCTCCCGCAGCGGGGTGGTGGCAGTATCCCGATTGTTGCCATGTTCGACCAGGTATTGGGTGTAAAATCAGTGCTGATGGGCTTCGGCCTCGATTCTGACGACATCCATTCCCCCAACGAACACTACGGCCTGTTCAATTTTTACAAAGGCATCGAGACCATCCCGTACTTCTACCAGTACTATACGGAGATGAAAAAGAAAAAATAACACTCACTTTTACAACAACAATTAAACATGAAAAAAACGCTTTTGCTGCTGGCTATAGTAGCCGTTTCGGCAAACATTTTTGCCCAAAAAACCGTAGAATTAAAAACCGCTGTGGACAGTGCGAACTACGCCAATGGTATTGTATTGGCGACCAACGCAAAACGCCAGATGGGCGCTGATTTTAAAATGGATGTATTCCTGGCTGCTTTTAATGCCACCCTGAAAGGTGAAAGCACCCAGATCACGGTAGATAATGCGAATAAAGTATTCAGCGACTACAACCGCAGCGCACAACAACGCGCCATCGAGAAGAATAAAAAAGAAGGTCAGATGTTTCTGGACGAAAACAAAAAACGCACGGGCGTAATGACAACCGCTACCGGCCTGCAATACGAAGTGATGAAAAAAGGCGCGGGTACTGTTTCTCCTAAAGCGACCGACAAAGTTGAAGTACACTACCACGGTACACTGATCGATGGAACGGTTTTCGACAGCAGCGTAGACCGCGGAACACCGGCTTCTTTCGGACTGAACCAGGTTATTCCAGGCTGGACCGAAGGCGTTCAACTCATGCACGAAGGCGACAAATTCAAATTTGTCCTGCCTGCCAACCTCGCTTATGGCGACCGTTCTGCCGGCGCAAAAATCAAACCGGGTTCTACCTTGATTTTTGAAGTGGAACTGCTGCGGATTAATCCGAATTAATATTGTGTTTTAGTATTTTGGGGTTTTAAAACAGTTTCTTAGTGTTTTGGGCGCTTCGCCCAAATTTCGCACGGTTGCCAAAGGCGAAGCGCCCAAAACACTAAAACACCAAAACACGAAAACACATGAAAAACGAAACCACCTTCACCTGGGCCGCCGGTGTAGCGCTGCTCCTGTTTGCCGCTCTTTTCTTTTGCAACGACCTGGGGAAATTCCCCATCCTGCAATGGGATGAAGCGCGGTATGTCAACAACAGCGTGGAGATCTTGCGCAACGGGCACTGGCTGGATTTCCGGATGGACGGCCAGATCGATACCTGGAATTTCAAACCGCCGCTGGTGCTTTGGCTCCAGGTACTCAGTATGAAAATATGGGGCGCTACTGAGTGGGGCGTCCGTTTTCCCACCGTACTGGCCGGTATCGGTATCGTAATGTTGCTTTTTGGGTTCTCTGTCAAAGTGCTTCAGTCGCCCCGGATAGGCCTGATTACCGGTTTGTTTTTTTTGGCTTCCAGCGGTTTTATCGGACCGCATATGGGCCGTACCGCCGACCTCGATGCGGTACAAACCTTCTTTACCACGCTCTATTCGCTGTTGTTTATCCGCTATCTTTTGGAGGGGCAGCACCCGCGCAACACCTTCGCTTTGCTGGGCGCGCTGCTTGTCATAGCCTTTCTCTGCAAGGGTATGCCTGGGCTTTTGTTGTTGCCTTATCTGTTCATTATCAGTCTGTTACACGGAAATTACAAAAAAGTATTATTGACAAAATACCTCTATTTGTTTGGCGTGGTCGCTTTGTTGCTCTGCGCAGGTTATTATCTGCTGCGCGACTTGAATCATCCGGGTTACTGGGAGATGGTCAAAAAATCGGAGTTCAATCGTTTTTCCGGAAAAGGAGTGGAATGGCATATACAGCCTGCTTCATTTTACGTAGATAATTTTGTCGCCTCCAAACGGTATTTCCCACTTATTTACCTGCTGCCGCTGACCTTGTCGGCCTTTTTCTTTTTAGGCGCCGAACGGTTGCGCAAAGTATTTATTTACCTGTGGGTAATCGTGGCGGGATACCTGATTTTTATTTCCATACCGCCTGTCAAACTGGAATGGTACGATGCGCCGCTGTATCCGTTTTTTGCTTTGCTGTTCGGTATTGCCGTTTCGGAAGGCGCTTCCAAACTGGCCGGGCAATTCAAAATACCGGCCGCTGCAACTTCCCTGGCACTGGTCATCACCCTTGCGTGTTGTTACCTGCCTTACCGGCATATCTGGCAAAAAGTGCAGTATGCGCCCGAAAAAATGTCCGATTTTGAGTGGGAGGGCGTTTTTATTCGCCAATTACAGGAGGCGCATCCCGACTGGCTGGACTATGTCATTTTGAAACAGGTGAAGCACCCGGAGCACCTGGACCAGGTGAAGTTTTATCAAAAAACATTCGAATATCGCTTTCATGCACCCATCACAGTGGAGAACGACCCGCAACAGATTCGCCCCGGGCGACGGGTACTGGTGTCGCAACCCGCCTTGTCCGACTCGATCCGCAGTCGTTTCCCCGCAGCAGTGGTGCAATTTGAGACGGCTTTTGGGAAGTTGTGGGAGATAAGGGAATGATGAACAATTGGAAACTATACCTTAGTTTTGTTGTTTAAGCTTTAAAGATTGAAACACTTAAATTGATCTTGTCTTGGACCGGCTAAAATTTCTCCAATCAATGGCCCTGTGGCCGCTTGCAACCTGCAATATGAAACTTCAGGATTTTCCGAAAATATCGGATATGCTCCCCAAATCTGAAAAAATGCCTGTGTGGTTTGTCGGACACGGCAGCCCCATGAATGCCCTGGAGGACAATCCTTTTACACGCAGTTTGCGAAAAATGGGAGAAACCATGCAAAACAGGCAAAAACCAAGCGCTATTCTGGTGGTTTCAGCCCATTGGCTGACCAGGGGCAGTTTTGTGAATGTTATCCCGAAACCAGAAACGATCCACGATTTCGGCGGTTTCCCACAGGCTTTGTTCGATGCCCAATACCCCGCTCCCGGGGCGCCTGAAATAGCGAAGGAAACGGCAAAATTGAGCACTTTGCTCCATGAATCGGATGATTGGGGAATTGACCACGGCGCCTGGACGATCCTCATGCACCTGTTTCCCAACGCGGATATCCCCGTTTTTCAGATGAGTATCGACTATCATCAGCCCATGCAGTACCACTTTGACCTGGCAAAAGAAATCCGCGCCTTGCGGGAACGCGGCGTACTGGTCATTGGCAGCGGGAATATTGTACACAACCTGCGGATGAGTATGGCGCGGTTTCAAAACAACGATGCCAGCCCTTTCGACTGGGCAGTTGAATTTGACAACTGGGTGCATGAAAAAATCGAAAAAAGAGACTTTCAGAGCCTGACCGACTATGAAAAAGCCGGAACTGCCGGGAAATTATCCGTTCCAACCGTAGACCACTATGTGCCACTGTTGTACACCCTGGGCCTGGCCGACGATAAAGAGGCGATCAAACAGACCTACGAAGAAGTTTCCTTCGGCGGTATGAGTATGCGGACATTTCAGGTAGGGTAATTCCAGTTTACTGCTGCCGCCCGGCCAACCACTTCGCCTGTTCTTCCAGAAACAAGTGGGCAAACTGGTACCCGATTATCCTGCCGCCATCGTGTGTGAGGTGTGTGTAGTCGAGGTTGGCATATCGTGGTTTATGTTGTGCCAAAAGGATCATCGAACCCGGACCGCCCATACCATAATAGAGGTCGTAAAACAAAAAGCCGTGTTTGCGGGCCATTTCGCGCTGCATGGCGACAATAGCGGGCACCCCGCGCATCGTAGCCAGCTCCGCCCCATTTTTGTTGGCCCGGTCGCTCACCCCGACAATCAAAACCGGTTTGTCAGGGAAACATGCGCGCAAGTGCGCAAAAGTGCGGTCGAGTTCAGCCTGGTACCATTTGATATTATTCAGGGAATTGGTGACGGCATTCAATCCCACTTGCAGCACGATCAGGTCGTAGTGCTGAAAGTGGTCGAACTGCTGTATCACGTCGGGCCGGAGTAGTTTGAGCGGGCCGCCGCTATTGCCGCGAATGGAGAAATTGTCGATATAAAAACCCGGGCCGCTTTCCAGGCTGGCGCCATAGAGCAACAGTCCTTCCGATTGTGGGAAGCGCACCGAAAATGCCGTAGTCCCGGGAAATTTATCCTCCCATTTCCATGCCTTTATTTTTCCCGGAGCAGCAGCGAGTGTTTCGTTTTGAGGGGCGCCATCCTGTTGTTGCCAAACGAAGGACAGTTGTTGATCAGCGCTGTAAAAAAAACGGAATTGAGTCCATTCTTTGGTATGGCGGAAATAACTGGCGCCTTCGTAATGTATTTTCGCTTCCGGCTCCGGGATATATGCGTAACCGTTAATCCCCAGGATCGGACGATTTTCACTTTTTTTAATAATGGAATAGGTTGCCCAACCGCGGAACTGGTGTTTGAGCGTGCGCTTGAATTGTGCAACTTCGGATGTGACGGGT
>JADLCC010000599.1 GCA_020847425.1 Saprospiraceae bacterium | reverse complement strand
AGGCCATGGCAAGGCGGCACTGGACCGTAGGGAGCATTGCTGCCGGCAATGCAGGAAAATCCAGGAGTTGCTTCAAACCCTTGATGGCCTCGTCGGGCCGGTTCTGGCGGATCTGGCAAAAAGCGATACGCAGTTTGGGTAGAGGCGCTTCAGGGTATTTCAGCAGGTATTCCCGGTAAACCGTTTTGGCGGCCTGCCATTGGCTGGCAAAAAACAGGGAGTCGGCATACGGCGAAGGCGGCGGCGTATTCGCGGTGGTTTGTGCGGATACCGCATTACAAACCATAACACAGAGCAGGATTGGCAGTAATTTTTTCATCATGTGGTCGGGTGCAGATAAGCATTTCCGGAATTTTCACATCGGCAGTTGAAGTCCGGCGGAAAATCCCGGGATGCTCCGTATGAATTATGAAAAACAAAACCAAAGCACTGTATATTCCGGGAATAAGGGATAAAATCCGATAAAGTTTTCCATAAAGCATTTTGTTTACCACATAGGTACATAGGGCTTCCACATAGAGTGCACATAGATGTGGAAGCGTTTATGCTATGAGGAAACTCTATGTATCTAAGTAATCAAGCAAAATTAGTTTGAACTAATTCTTCTGTAACTCATTGATTAACATTGCCATTTGCTCTTTTCAATTTTGCCCTTTAACTTATGTGGTAAATAAATTCTACTATTTTTGCCGCTCACAACTGTTAAATCCATCACCGATGCTACGTTTTCCTCGATTAATCCTGATCCTGGTGTGTATGATTGCTGCTGATTTGGCCTGGTCGCAGGCACAGCCTACCGGACTGACCACCGTTGTCTGGAACCGCGACACACTCGATTTCGGCGTTATTGAAGAAGGTGCAATTTTGCTGGATTCTTTTTCGGTGACCAACACAGGCCCTGTGCCGTATCAGATCCGGAGCGTGCGCAGCAACTGCGACTGCACGGTGTTGCGGTATCCTAAAACGCCGGTCCAGCCGGGGAAATCAGCGACTATCCGCGTGGAATTTGACAGCCGGGGCAAGGCCGGCATGGCGCAGCCCGGAATTATCCTGTACGATAACTCAACACCCAATTCGAGGAGTATTTTGTATTTTAAGGGTAGGATAATGCCGCGGAAGAAACCTAAAAATGCGATGGGTAATTGAGTGTTTTGGGGTTTTGGTGTTTTAGTGTTTTAGGGTGCTTCGCTTTGGGCATTTCAGTATTCCGGGAGTTGATTGCCCAAAACACTAAAACACTAAAACACCAAAACACTCAATTACTTTTCAAACAAACTCCCCGCTTCAATCACCCGGTTTTCCCCTTGCTGATACAGCGCATAATTGAACCCCGTATGTATGCTGTATGCCCCGTGACGAGCCTTGCGGTCGAGTGCAACAAACGCCACCTGGGCTTCTTCACTCTGTTTGGGGTATTTTTTGACGATCCGTTTGACGGCTGTTTCCACGGCCTTTTGCGGATGCGCGCCACGCCGCATTTCTTCCACTACTAAAAAACTGCCGAGGGTGCGCAACACCATTTCACCCAGTCCGGTGCAGACGGCGCCGCCCACTTCATTATCAACAAACAATCCGGCGCCGATAATCGGGCTGTCCCCCACCCTGCCGTGCATTTTGAATGCCGCGCCGCTGGTGGAACAGGCGCCGCATAACCGATGCTGCATATCCAGGGCCAGCATGCCGATGGTGTCGTGCCGCTCGATATTGATGATGGGTTTGTATTTCGATTCGATGCGCCACTCCTCCAGCGCTTTTTTGGCTTTTTCCGTCAGCAGGTTTTCTTTTACAAAACCTTGACTGAGTGCAAATTGCAAGGCGCCGTCGCCGGAAAGTATCACGTGCGGGGTATTTTCCATCACCTTGCGCGCCACACTCACGGCGTGCATGATGTCTTGCAGGTAAGTGACCGAACCGGCCATACCTTTTTCGTCCATGATACAGGCATCGAGCGTCACATAACCGTCGCGATCGGGGAAACCGCCATAACCCACACTGGTATCATTGGGGTCGGCTTCAGGCACCCGCACGCCCGCTTCCACGGCATCGAGGGCATACCCTCCTGCGGAAAGCACCTGCCAGGCAGCAGCATTTGCTTTAATATTCGGCGCCCAGGTAGCGATTACTACCGGAACGGCGTTTTTATGCAGGGGTGCAGACAAATCGGGATGATTCAACCAAAAGTCGGAGTTCCCGACAGCCAGACTACCCAACAAACTTTGTTGCAGGAACTTGCGACGTGTGTTCATGTACTTACTTTTGGCCGCAAATTACGCCTTGGTATGAATCATCAACTTTTTTTTGCCTTAATCTTGCTTTTTAGCGCCTGTAAGACACAAGCGGTTCCGGAAAGCCCTGTCATTTGGCAAAAAATCAAACTGGATTTTAAAAAACTGGACCCGGAGGGGTTGAGCGGCCCGACCGGGAATAAGGTGGCGGTGAACTATGAATTTTGTATCCCCGGCGACCGCAAAAAATGGAAAACCGTACGACGAATAGATCCCAGCGCAACGATACAAATCGGTTCCAAAGGCCGGGTGGGTTGTACCGACCGGCAGTGGCTTGTTATAGGCAGTACGCAGCAAAAAAATTACCGGCGCGTGTTGTACGAACTCGCGTCATTGCCGTACGTGGAACAGATTGAACAGACTTTCTGGGAGTGATTGTACTGCTTACAGTTCGCGATCAAAAAACGCCAGCGTCCGTTGCCAGGCCAGTTTTGCGGCTGCTTCATTGTAGCGGGCTGTGGAAGTATCGTTGTGAAATGCGTGGTTGACGCCTTCGTACTGGTACTGTTCGAATCGAATACCTGACGCTTTAAGCGCGTTTTCATAATCGACCATTCCGGCGTTGACGCGCTCGTCGATACCCGCATAATGCAGTTGCAGGGCGGCTTTTATTTTGGGCACATCCGCAGCCACTGGCTGGGTGCCGTAAAAAACCACGGCCGCTTTCAGAGCCGGTACATTGACAGCCAGTCTGTTCGACATGGCGCCGCCCCAGCAAAAACCGACACAGCCGAAGTGGTCGTTGCAATCCTTGCGGTTGCCCAGGTAATCGAAAACTTTGATAAAGTTCTCCAGACTCTCTTCCGGTTTCAGTTCGGTAAATAATTTTCTGGCGTCATCCTCATTGGCCGGTGTGCCGCCCAGGGGCGACAGTGCATTCGGCGCAATGGCCAGATAACCCGCCCGGGCTACCCGGCGCGTCACATCCTCGATATGCGCGTTCAGTCCGCGGTTTTCATGGATCACCACAACAGCGGCGTATTTTTTATTCGGTTTGGGGCGCGCAACATACGCCTGCATATCGCCTTTACCACCGGGATAGGTGATTCTTTCGGTCATCAATTCATCCGAAGGGGTTTTGGCGGCGGTGCTGCAACCCGATTCCAGCAGCGCCAGCATGGAAAGGGCCGCCGTGGTGCTGCCAGCGAGTTGTACCAGGCGCACCATAAAATCTTTGCGGGTGAGTGGTTTGTGGGTGTATTCGTCGTAGAGGTTGATGATTTTCTGATCGAGCATGAGCATAAAGGTTTTGTCGGCTGAAAATTACAAAATCTCACTACGCTTTTGTTCTTTTTTATCAGATTTGCATGATGAAACAACCGTTAGTCTTTATCAAACTAGTCCACACCCTCATCTGGATCGTATTGGCCGGAGCAACGTTGTATATTTTTTATTCAGGTATATCTGGCCGCATCACAACGTACACCTGGATTGCCATTGCCATGATCATTGCGGAAGGCATTGTCTTGCTGCTTTTTAAATGGGCATGCCCACTCACAGTTATGGCCAGAAAATACTCCGACTCTGACAAAGATAACTTTGACATTTACCTGCCCAACTGGCTGGCCAGGCACAACAAAACAATTTTTACGACGATTTTCCTGCTGGGGATTCTCTTCATTTTGATACGAAAAGTGCCCGTAAATTGAAGGTAGATGGAACACGGATTTAATGGATGAGACACGGATTTTTCCCGGAATCACTCGCGCAATTCGTCGCGTTTGGATTCAGGGAACACGGATTTAATGGATGAGACACGGATTTCCTCCTTCGTATCATAGGAAAAATCCGTGTCTCATCCATTAAATCCGTGTTCCATCAACCTACGAGGCTGCTCACTCCTCCGCAGGCTCCCTTTCCACCGTAATCGTGCAGTCGCCGATCAAAGCAGCCATTGCGCCAATCGCTGCAAGTACCGGTGCAAAAACAGCCCCTACAACCCCAAAAGTCAGGGGGAAAGACATGATCTCTTTTCCATCCTTGTCGTGGACGCTAATTTTGCGGACATTACCTTCTTCAATCAGTTCTTTTACTTTTTTGAGCAGGTTTTCGCCGTGGGCGGTAAACGATTCACGTGTTGTGTTTTCCATTATTGATTCATTTTAAACTGTTTACAATTGTATTCCACTTCCGTCAGCGCAAACTGACCGTAACACAAATCACCTTCCGGATACGTGTAAATGGTTTCCGCGTAACCGGAAAGCCGGTGTCCGTTCAGTGTTTTGTAATCCTTCAGGGGTGTTGCCCAGGGCAATTGCTGAAAAGTATTGTTGTCACCGGCAGCATACCGGTCGTTTGAAATAAAATTAACCAGTTCGCCCGCATCATTGAAATACAACCAGGCAGAGACGGAAATGTTGTTGCTCGTAAATACCGCTTTTACTTTATTCCCTTCCACTT
>JADLCC010000598.1 GCA_020847425.1 Saprospiraceae bacterium | reverse complement strand
TTTGTACTTCAAACCAGCAAAATCTTTCATTAATGAAAAACTGGCAAAAATTTCTCGCTTTCGCTTTTCTCGCTGCCCTTTTTCTGTTGGAAGCCTGTCACCGTGGATATGGCTGCCCAGGTAGCGACCTGTAAAAGCCACCGAGGCTTTCCTTCGTACCCCCGACCTACTGGACAGACTTTGACATGCCGTTTTGATAACTTCTGCAACCCATTAGCAGAATCTATTGAAAACCAATTGTATTGATCTAAAAAATAATCGAAGGTTCCCACATACCGATTTTGAAAGGCACAGGCGTTGCTCCTGTGCCTTTTTCTATTTTTGCTCCGTGAAACGAATCCTTGTCCTGTACCGATTTTTGTTTTTTGCCTGCTACACCGCCTGGATTGTAGCACTCGTCTTTTGGAATCGCAAGGTCTTGCGCCGGGACACCGCCCGCGTGATGCTGGTCCGCCGCCGCTGGGCACGCCGGGTATTGAGTGGGGTAGGGGTGCGGGTTGAAACGCTGGGCACCCCGCCAGACCGACCTTGCCTGCTTCTCGGCAACCACCGTTCGTATCTGGATCCGATCCTGATGTTGCGGAATGTGGATGGTTTTCCAGTAGCCAAAGCCGAACTGGCCTCCTGGCCCTTGATCGGCAAAGGCGCCCAATGGGCCGGTATTTTGTACCTGAAACGCGAGCAAAAAGAAAGCCGCGCATCGACCGTCCGGGCGATTGCAGACGTGATTCAAGTGCAGGGATTTCCCGTGATTTTGTTTCCGGAAGGCACCACTTCAGACCTGCCGGGCATGCTGCCCCTGAAAAAAGGCTCATTCCGGACAGCCGCCAAATGGGGCCTGCCCGTGGCACCGGTAGCAATTTGTTTTGCCGACACCCGCGATTTTTGGGTAGGCAAAGCATCCTTTTTGGAGCACGCGTGGGCTCGTTTCCAAGAGCCAGTCATTCACGTGCGCCTGATCTATGGACCCATTTTTGAAGGCACCGACAGTGATTGGTTGGAGGCACAGGTGCGCGACTGGATCGAGCAGCAACTTCTGGAGCATCCTCCACAAAACCAATCTATCACTTCACCTGCCCAGCAACCCTGATGAAAACTGCCAGAGGACTTTTTCGCCTTGTTTTTTTTGTTTTTGCAACAACGGGCCTCATAGCCTGGATTGGGCTGGTCACATTGTTGAAAGGAAAAAATCTTCATCGTGCTATCCGTCAGCGACAAGCCTGGGCCAATTGGTTTTTGCCGCGCATTGGCGTTCGGGTTCAAGTAAAGGGTCAACCACCGGATTTCCCTTGCCTGTTAATGTGCAATCACCGGTCATATCTTGACCCTGCTGTATTATCTAGCAACGTAAGGGCGATGCCTGTATCTAAGTCAGAAGTGGCCAGATGGCCGATTGTCGGTTATGGTGCTCGAATTAGCGGCACCTTGTTTTTGCAACGGGACAACTTGCAAAGCCGTAAAAATGCCCTGAGTGAGATCGAATCTGCCGTTAAAAACGGGTTTAGCGTCATTCTGTTTCCGGAAGGCACCACCCACGACAACGCCAGCACTTCGCCGTTTAAAAAAGGCGGCTTTCAATTGGCAGCCTCAGCACAGATCCCGGTGGTGCCGGTAGCGCTGGAATACGGTTCTGTAGCAGATTATTGGATTGGTAACGATACCTTTGTGCCACATTTTTTGCAACGCTTTGGCGAGCGGCACATGCGGGTGCAGGTGCGCTACGGGGCCCCTCGTCAAGACCCGGATATGGCCGTTTGGCTGCGCGAAACACAGGACTGGATCGATGCCCAGATTCCGGAAATGCGGCAAGAACTAAATTGAGTGCATTTTCTGTTTGGCAATGCCGTTCTTTTTTAGGTAACTTTGCGCCGCTAAAAATAGCCGGTCCCGTAGTTCAACGGATAGAATGGAGGTTTCCGGAACCTCAGATAGTGGTTCGATTCCACTCGGGACTACAAGTTTCTTCTTTAACCTCCTGATTGTGTGTGTGTTGAGTTGTTCGTTTGGTCGTATGGGGGTCGTTTATGGGGGTCGGTTCTAATAATAAAGCCCCGTTCTGGCATTCCAGGACGGGGCTTTTTTCTTTCAACCAGCCAGAAGAACTCGGCTACCGAACCACTGTTACATCGCCCGATACCACCTCCGTGGTGCCGTCTCCATATTCCAACTCCACCACATACACATACACGCCCGGCGCCACATCCTTGCCACGATATTGCCCAGACCAACCTTGAGCAGGCTGATTGGGCGTCACGCCGCTTTGCTCAAACACACACTCGCCCCAACGGTCGTACACCCGAAAAAACCGGATCTGCGCCAGTTCAGGCCCCCCGTACACCGTCAGGGTGCCGTTCGCAGTGCCCGAACCCGGCTGGATCACGTTGGGAATATACACGCGTTTTTCTTGCAGTACGATCACCAGCACCTCATCCTCGGCGATACAGCCGTTCACATCGCGGACCCATATCCGGTACGGCGTCGTTTGCAGCGGCTTGACATCCGTGACCAGCGCATCCGGTTGTTGGACACTCAACAAGGGCGTCCAGGAAAAGGAATCAATAGCCGGGTGGCTCAAGATGGCCTCCAGCCGGACACTGTCGCCCAAAAATATTGAAGTATCCTGTCCCAGGTTAACGGTAAACGGCGGCGGATCGGGCAGCGCCAGGCTGAGTTGCGTTTCGCAACCATTGAGGTCTGCCGCAGCAATATCATACTGGCCTGCCGCCAAATTGGCCAACACGACCGGGAAAACATCGGTGGTTTGTTGCGCCACACCATTCAGGGAAATGGCAAAAG
>JADLCC010000597.1 GCA_020847425.1 Saprospiraceae bacterium | reverse complement strand
GCCTGTGGAAACAATCCCAGGCAAGTCAGTTTCCTTCCCCGAAGCCATAGCAGCGCCTTGCTCCGGCTGCCCGAACCAAAGCCACCATGCGCCGGCGCCGATCAGGAGTCCGCTGCACAGCCACCAGAACAGGAATCGCCGCTTTTTACGCCGCCGCTGTTCGTCGGCTTCTATCAAAGCCTGTGCCTGCTCCCAATACTCCTCCCGGAATGGGAAGCGTTCGGCGGGGTCATCGCTGTCAAATTTGCGTTGCATGAAATCATCTATATTTTCCATAGCTCAAATTGCCGGGTTCAGTTCAATTTTAATCCAGTTCTGGAGTTGGGTACGGGCATGGTTCACATGCCATTTGGAAGTGCCTTCACTGATGGCGAGCATTTCGCCGATTTCGCGGTGTGAAAACCCGTCGAGTGCGAATAAATTGAACACCTGTTGTGTCACGCGGGGCAGCCGCCGCAGCATTTCTTCCAGGTGTTGCACATCGAGGCGCTGATCCGCTTCATTCCAGGTAATCTGTTCCTGTGGGTGTTCTTTTTCGATGGTATCGGTAAAAACAGTGAGTTCACGCCATTTCTTCTCCCGCCGGAATTCATCGATCACTGTATTGATCATAACCCGCCTGATCCAGGCCTCGAACGGTACTTCATCGCGCCGGTAGCGGTCGAGGTGCTGTAATATTTTTAAAAAACCGTTGTTCACCGCCGCCGCCGCCTCTTGTTCATCGCGTTTATACCGGGCACAGACAGCCATCAGCACAGGAAAACAAACCCGGTACAAGGCATATTGTGCCTTCCGGTCGCCTTTCTGCGCTGCCTGCAACATCTGTGGATCGAGATTCATGTAGAACGGATGATTTGGTGGAGGTTGAAGGGTTGAGAATGTTGAGGGGTTGAGATTGTTGAGAAGTTGAGGGTTACGACTCAGGCTTGGGTTACCACCCTCAACAATCTCAACCCCTCAACATTCTCAACCCTTCAACAACGCGTAAACACTACTGTTTTACAATACGTGTGCTTTGGGAGCCCTTTGTAGTACGAGCCGTCAGCATATACACGCCTTCGGGCAAAGATGCGAGGGAAAGGCGCATTTGAGTAGCAGAAACAGCCACTTTTTGTACAATTTGTCCCTGCATATTTGTCAGCAGCAGTTCTCCTTCGGAGTCCCTTAAGTCAACCTGCAATACATCGCGCACCGGATTGGGTGAAACCTTTGCAAATGCTTCAAAATCAACATCTTTTGCAGACAATGTTGCACCGTTTTCGGTCACATTAAAATTGATGCCCGAAAAACCGGGTTGGGCGGGCGACAGGGTAACTGTTGTGGAAACAGGTGTCACGCCCAGGATATTGATGGTCACAATGTAAGTGCCATACGCCAAGCTGGGGAAACTGTAGGCGCCGCTCGCATTGGTGGTGGTAGCCGCTACAGCCGTTCCGTCGGGCAGGGTAATCACCACACTCGCACCGGCCACAGGATCGCCTTCGCCGTTAAATTCCGTCTGATCCTGACCAGTCAGGTTGGCGCCTTCGCTCACCAAGCCGCCGATAAAACCGGGGCCGCCGGGGTTATTGCCCGGTATCAGGTAGATATAAGAGCCGTATGCTGAATAGGTATAAACGTTATAATGGTTCGCATCACTCCAAAGCAACGCAGAGTTGCCATAAGTCGGCAGGTAATCGGTGTATCCGACCGTGCCGGCCACAATTGCGGCTTTGATCAGGTAACTGCCCGGCGTGATATTTGGAAACACCGCTGCACCGCTGAAACTTGTTTGTTGTGTATAAGCCAATTGTAAAGTGCCTGCAATGCTATCGTATTTTATCAAATACACATCGGCGATAATGGGGTTGCTGTTCGAATCCGGGTGAGCAACCCAGACAGTAAAGGAAGTGGAAGGGAAAAACGCTTCTACGCAGGCCGTCGAGGTACAGCCGTTTTCGCGGGTAACGGTAACACAATAGGTACCTTCTACAACTGTGGAGAATGCAGAGGAGGTTTCCCCATTGCTCCATTCGTATGTGGCATCCAGGTAATCAGGCGCGCCGGAGGCACTGACATACAATCCGGTTCCGGCCGGCCAGGCACTGGCATATGACCAGCAGTCGTCGTACAACAGGGTATCACAAGCGCTTGCTACACAACCATTTGCATAAGTTATCGTAACGCAGTAAACGCCCTGGGATGTCACGTCTATGGTAGAGCTCGTCGCGCCGGTACTCCATAGAAAAGAACTGACAGGCGAATAGACAGAGTCGACAGCAGAAAGTGTGGTAACACCGTTTTCATAATCTATTGGCGTAACAGACGCCGAACAACTTGGGGCTGGAGCATTTACGGTCACACATGCCGTTGAAGTACAGCCGTTTTCGCGCGTCACCGTCACACAATACGTACCCGATTCGGTTGTCGTAAAGCCGGATGAAGTAACGCCGTTGCTCCACAAATAAGTGGCATCCAGGTAATATGGAAAGCCATAAGCGCTGACATAATAACCTCCTGCGGTTGGCCACACGCTGGCATACGACCAGCAGTTACTTGTCACCAACGAGTCGCAGGCCGTGGCCACACATCCGTCGGCATAAGTGATGGTCACACAGTACAACCCATCAGCGGTCACATCGATGGTTGGCGTTGTTGCGCCGGTGCTCCACAGGTAGGAACTGATACCGGCCGAAGAGGAATCGATAGCAGACAGCGTTGTGGCGCCGTTATCGTAATTGGTTGGCCAGACGCTGGCCATACATGGAGGGTTTTGGGCAAAAAGAAAGACCGAAATACACAGTCCCAAAAAAGTAAAAAGCAGTTTTTTCATGTGAAAGAGATTGTCAGTTGTAAATTTTGTTGGAAAGTCATGACAATCTCCTACACGCAGGTTGTTTGCAAAGGGTTGGGTGAGGGGGGAAAAAAATGTGAAACGTGAGTCGTGAGTCGTGAGTGGCGCTTCGCCCAATCTTTATTTAGTTGACTTGGGCGAAGTGCCACTCACGATTCACGTTTCACGACTCACGATTTCAATATCTGCAACAAAGCCAGCGCCAGCAAGGCCAGCTCTTCGTCGGCATTCACCGGCCGCAATAAAGTCACGGCCCTCGGGTTCGGCCCCGCGTCGGTTCGGTTCGGGTGGCTGATGGCAGCGGCCGTTTTATCGCCCAGCAGCACCGGGACTTGCATTTCATCCCTCCCCGACTCCAGCCGGGCCAGTATTTTCGAACCGCGCCCGGCAGCCAGTAAAGTGCCATCAATCAAAACGGCAAATGGCTGACCGTCTACCCACACCTCCGTTTCTTTCGCTTTTATCCTGAAAATGAATTCCTTGTTACTGGTGCGTGCCAGCAAAAGTCCGGTATTGCCGCTGGAATGCGATGCATACGCCACAACCGGTTCCTGGTAAATAGTAGATACGACGCCTTCCGTGGCCCGGTCGAACCATCCCGGTTTTTTGGTGACCGACTGGTTGAGCGACAACAAGGACAACATTTCCTCGTCCCAGGGCACCAGCATGCCTGCGGCCTGGCTGCGCATGCGGGTACGCAGGCGCTCGAGCGCCGCTTTCCAGGCTTTGCTTTCCGGGTTAAAATTGATAGCGCCCAGCATTCGGGCAATGGAATAAATGATCCCCACCACAAAAAGGGCGGGAATGACAATCATCATCAACAGGAACACAAGCAATTTCATCCTATTTTTCTTTCTTTTATTGTGGTGTAATGCCGAAACAGCGGTCCGGCGTACAAAACGCCAATATCCGCGTTTTTGAGCGTACGGGCGAAACAGTTGGAATAACATTTCCGGAAACAGTTTAAAAACAGGTACAAAGCAGCAGGCCGGGAGGTTGCCTGGAGGGATTTTTTCGATAATACGAAGGTTTTCACCGATATGCAGACTATTATTGGTTGAGGGGTTGAGATTGTTGAGGGGTTGAGGGTGGTAGCTCAGGCCTGGGCTACCACCCTCAACAATCTCAACCCCTCAACAGAAGCCAATGCCACCTTGCCAGTCCCCACCACCCCACCCTGACAAAAAACACATCCGGGCGCCCTGCAAACTGCCATTCCGTCAGTTTTTACTGCGTGGCACAACGATTGATAAAACTGGGAAACGGCAGCCTGCGAATAGTTGACATCAACCCAACGAAAAGGCCTTATGCGCAGTTGCCGCAACTCAATCAAATCAATATTCAACGAATAAATAATTTAGAAATAATGGGCAAAATAATCGGTATTGACCTTGGAACAACCAACTCCTGCGTATCGGTCATGGTCGGCAACGAACCCATCGTCATCGCAAACGACGAAGGAGCGCGCACAACGCCCTCTGTGGTCGGCTTTCTCGACAATGGCGAGCGTAAAATCGGCGCACCGGCAAAGCGTCAGGCCATCACCAACCCGAAACGCACGGTATCATCCATCAAACGTTTTATGGGGATGCGCTTCAGCGAATCTACCAGCGAAATCAGCCGCGTACCTTACAAAGTGGTAAAAGGCGACAACGATACCACCCGTGTGGACATCGACGGCAGACTGTATACTCCGCAGGAAGTGAGCGCGATGGTGCTGCAAAAAATGAAAAAAGTAGCTGAAGACTACCTCGGTGAAACGGTAACCGAAGCGGTCATCACCGTTCCGGCTTATTTCAACGACTCCCAACGCCAGGCGACCAAAGAAGCCGGCGCTATTGCAGGACTCGAAGTAAAACGTATCGTCAACGAACCTACAGCAGCAGCACTTGCCTACGGTCTCGACAAACGCGATAAAGACATGAAAATCGCCGTGTACGACCTCGGCGGCGGTACATTCGATATCTCGATCCTCGAACTCGGCGGCGGTGTTTTTGAAGTAAAATCAACGAATGGCGACACCCACCTGGGCGGCGACGACTTCGACCAACTGATCATCGAATGGCTGGCTGCCGAATTCCAGAGCCAGGAACATATGGACCTCCGCAAAGACCCTATGGCGCTTCAGCGCTTGAAAGAAGCGGCGGAAAAAGCAAAAATCGAACTGTCCAGCGGCGCTGAAACGGAAATCAACCTCCCCTACGTTACCGCTATCGACGGCGTGCCAAAACACCTGGTAATGAAACTCAGCCGCTCGAAATTCGAGCAGATGTGCGACACCCTGGTACAACGCACCCTCGAACCTTGCCGCAAGGCTTTGGCCGATGCCGGTATGCGCCCGAACGAAGTCGACGAGGTCATTTTGGTCGGCGGTTCCACCCGCATCCCGCGTATCCAGGAAGAAGTGGAGCGGTTTTTTGGTAAAAAACCCAACCGTAGCGTAAACCCCGACGAAGTAGTAGCCATCGGCGCAGCCGTACAAGGCGCTATCCTCTCCGGTAACGCTGGTGTGAAAGACATGGTGCTGCTCGATGTAACGCCGCTTTCACTCGGTATTGAAACCATGGGCGGTATCTACGACGTGGTGATCGAATCCAACACAACGGTGCCGACCAAAAAATCTAAAACGTACTCTACTGCCAGCGACAACCAGCCGCAGGTGGAAATACATATCCTGCAGGGCGAACGCCCGATGGCGCGCGATAACCGCTCCGTAGGCCGATTCATCCTGGAAGGCATCATGCCTGCTCCGCGGGGTGTTCCACAGGTAGAAGTAACCTTCGACATGGACGCCAACGGTATCCTCTCGGTTTCGGCCATGGATAAAGGTACCGGCAAACAACAGAACATCCGTATCGAAGCCAGCACAGGTCTTTCCAAAGAGGAAATCGCCCGCATGAAAGCAGAAGCAGAAGCCAATGCCAATGCCGATAAAGAAGTGCGCGAACGCGCCGAAAAACTCAATGCCGCCGACTCGCTGATTTTCCAGACGGAAAAACAACTGCGCGAATACGGCGATAAAGTACCGGCCAACCACAAGGAAAAAATCGAAACTGCGCTGACTGATCTCCGCGAAGCACACAAATCGCAGGATATTGCCCGCATCGATACTGCCACCCAGGTACTGACAGACGCCTGGAGCGCAGCCAGCCAGGACATCTATGCCGCACAGCAGGATGCCAACGGCGGCGCTACAGAAAACCCTGCCGGCGGACCGACGGGCGGCGCAACAGGCGGCAGCGAAGCGCAGGATGTGGAGTTTGAGGAAGTGAAGAGTTAAATGTGAGTTGTGAATCGTGAGTTGTGAGTAAAATAACTCAGGGATTTTCGGTAAAATATAAAGCCGGTCCGTGTAAAACGGGCCGGCTCTTTTTTTGTGATTGATACTACTACAATCGGTCCTTCTGCGTATTGAAACCAAACGATACGCTACATGCTCTGCGTTCAATATTTTTCCAGATCCAATAATTCATAATCCTTGGTAATCAGGTCGTTGTGCTTCTGGTTCACCCAGTCGCCCATTTCGATGTTGAACCAGCGCGCCTCCGGCGTGGTGCTGGGTTCCCACACACCTGCGAATTTCCGGACGGTGCCATCCACATACGTCTCCACATCCAGCAAACGGTAGCCCGCATCGACACGATCACGGCAGAGCTGGATGAAGTCGTCCTGGTTATAATTCCGGTTGAGCAGGTAGGTACCGGAACCGAGCCATATACCGGCCCATTTCCGGTTTACGCCTACGGTATAGGTCTCAATGTCGATCAGTTTGCGGCCCTCGGCCTGCATTTCCTCGTGCTTGATGCTGAAGTCATCGCTGCTGAAGCCCCGCCACATGGCGTAGCTGCTGCTGTTGCCCGACTGGAACAGGCCTGCCCAACGGGTTTCGGTGCCGCTTTTGTACGCTTCGATGTCGATCAGTCGGCGTCCCGCCTCGTTTTCCTCCTCCCATTTATCAAAAAAGCCGTCGGTGTCGAAATTCCGCCAGATGGAAGTGGAGGCCACTCCTTTTCGGAAAATGCCATCCCATTTCCGTACAGCTCCATCGAGGTAGGTTTCCATATCCACCAGGTACCAGCCTTTGCCCTGCAATGCGTTTCGTTCTTCCAGAAAATCATCGTGCGTCAGGCCCCGGCGGAGCACGGTTTCTTCGGCATTTCCCGTCTGACGCCACACGGACACCATGTTCTCGCCGCAACCGGTTTGCCCGCCATTGTCGTTGGTGGGCAGGTCGGAGTTGCTTAAAGAATAGCCCATCATTTCCAGCAATTTTTCACCAATACGTTGGGCATCGCCGCTATCGCCGGTATTTATCATGACACATACGCCGTTTTTATCTCCAGGAAAAAAGCCCATGTAGGTACGAACATCGTCATGGGCGCCGCCGTGGTAGGCATAGGCAGTGCCATTCACCGTTTTTTTCTTGAAGCCGTAGATGTAATTGGAGTTATCACTGGAAAAAGTAACGTCCTGCCAAAGGGCGTGGGAGCTGGGAATAAACTCGTCGTTGACAACCCCTTGCATCAGGCGCGCGAAATCGCGGATATTGCTGCTCCAGCCGCCGCCGGGGATTTTGATATTGGTATTTCCTTCATTTTTAGGCTCTCGCTTCAGGTTGCAATCGTAGTCGAAACCGCCCGG
>JADLCC010000596.1 GCA_020847425.1 Saprospiraceae bacterium | reverse complement strand
GTAGTGCGAGTTGCAATAGCGTATTCAACACCAGCCGAACTTCTTTTTTCCCAAAGAAGAACATCCTATTCCCATCTTTTTGTATCAACCCAGCTTTATATTAGGAATGGTTTTGAAACCGTTCCTAAGGCAATGAAAAAGAGTCTATTTAAATTTTTCATCGTCCCGATAGCGCTGATATCACCGATAAAAGTATCACTGATGAAAACTGCCAAAACTCCCAAGAAAAAAGAGCCCTCTATTCAAGAATTTGATTTGCTTTTGTTTGAAAAGCAGGTTCAGTTTGAAGAAAAAATTCAGAAAAGACTGGCAAAAAAGCCAGCTCATCTGCAGATGCCTGCTGTGGAAAGAATGCTGATTTTTTTTATCAATTGCTTAATGTAGTCTTTTGTGCGTAGAATGCTGAAAAGATTTTCTATGGATTCTTATTCTTTAATTGAGATACTGTAGGGTGGGGGAGGGACCTCACTTTTTTCCAAGGCTCTTAGTCTAGTCAAATTGTTACGCTAGATTCAAACCCTCGGTCTTTCTTCTTCTTGTGTACGTTGGCGGTCTATGCCCGACCGAAGAGGCATCGAAAACCCAAATGTAACACCTCCTTCTGGATTGTTAAAGGCAAAAACATTCCCCCCATGTCTTTCTACTACCCGTTTTACTATGGACAACCCAATACCCGTCCCTGGGTAAATGGAGCGATCATGAGCTGTTTTGAAAAGTTGAAAAAGTTTGGAAAAAGATTTTTCCGTGCTACAACTGCCTCGCTTCATTAATACTTTTAAAAATGGTGGTGCATTGATCTCCCCCATCATGGCCCGCCATCTCATGGCTCATTTTGACACTCCTGTTCATCATTCTAAAGGACTTGAGAACCTGACTCCAAGGGAAAACCAGGTACTGATGCACCTGGCGGAAGGCAATACCTATGAGGAGGTAGAAAAATAAATGTTCATTTTTCCCCACTACCAAGTTTAATACACCCTTTAAAAAATTAACAATGGAACTACTGAATGACCACCTTTTATTGAATACGGCAGAAAATTTGTTTCTCATCCCCTTGAAAGATGTACTCTTCGTACAATCTAGCGGAACTTACTCCTACATCATTGGGGTCGCTGAGGAAAAATGGGAGTTGAGCAGACCCATAAACGCTTATCAACTACCGCTTGAAAGCACTGGCTTTTGTCGCATCCATCGGTCTTATATGGTGAATGTACTTCATATCCGTAGAGTCGATAAAATTGGCAAATTAGTGTACTTGTTTAATGGTACAAGTATCCCTTATTCAAGACCAGGCTACCAAGCTTTGCAATGTTTCCTGAAAAATCAACAAATCAGCAGTGAATTACTCAAACTTTGACCAGTTGTGTGTACCTATTTATTATGGCGTATAGTGTTTGCTACATAAAACATGTAGTGGATGTGGCGTATTGATGTAGTGTTGCTGTGTATTCAATTGCCAATATACTTATTCCTCTGTTTCTTGATTTTCTTTGAGCTGCATTAAGACGACCATTAAGCAGCCTGTTAACATTTTGGAGTTGGAACCGTTTTTAAACGGTCTGATCAGCAATCAAGCCACTCGATCTCTTCCTCTTTTTGACTTCCTGCCTACGGCCTTCTTGATGACAATCTGAAAGTGCTTCTCCCAATTAGCACCAGTTCTATTTTGAACTGAAACCGATTCCCAAAAAAAACAATTTTGATACCATTTCAGTGCAGCTAGTGCAACTGAATAGGTGCGTTTGTAAAAACGCTGGTACTGTTTGGTTCTAACGAACTGAGCAGTACAATTCATACTTAACAGTTGGATTGAATGGGCTGGCAACTCTTTAAACCCATTCATTTCCTAAGGATTATTTCTCATTTGATACTCATGAAAAAATTGTACGCCATGATTTTCCAAAGCAAGAGCACACCGACACGCCTCAGTAGCATGTTGACCTTTTTAATGCTGAGCCTTTGCACTCCACTAAAGTTAAAGCATGTACTAAATATTTTTAAGCTCTTGATCATTGGCGCGGCCTACAAGGCTACCTTTTGCATTCATAGAAACCCCAAGATTATAGCTGCTTTCGCAATCCTTGCCTTTTCTTTTACAGCCTCCTTCGCAGCCCCCTCCCTCATCGTATTGAAAACCTGCGACAAAACCACTGTCGCTCCCGGCCAAACCTTTACCTACACCATCCGCTACCGCGTCGCCTCCCTGACCGAGCATGCTTTTAATGCCACGATATCTGACCCCATTCCTGCGGGGATCGAGGTGCTTTCGTACACGTTGGCAGGAGGCCAGGTAGGCTCCGTTTCTGTTGGTGGTAACAACATCACCTGGGCACTCCAAACGCCCGGTGGCGTGCCGGGCCGCTTAGATGCCGGCTCTACGGGTTTGGTGACCGTGACGGCACGTTTTCCTGCATGTGCCACGGGCGGCGCAACAGCGGGTGCTTTCAACAATACCGCCTCTTTTGCTGCCACCGGTGCTACTACGGTTACTTCCTCCGTGAGTATAACGTTGTCATCGAATGTGCCCGTTTGCCCGGCTGTACCTCCGCTTACTGTTGGCCTGCTTAAATATGGCTCAAATGGAAAAATGTCGGCCAGCAATGGAGCAATGAACTATGCAATAGACCTTCCGGCCAGTGCTTCATCTTTTACAATCACCGATATAATTCCAAATGGAATGGTGGTGACGGATATCTATCGTCGTTTGAGTCCAAGCAATACTTATGTGAAACTGGAAATTCAGTGCGCCAACAGCGGGCAATGGTTTACCGTATTTGATGCCACAAATACATCTTTTAATAATTTTTATCGAACAAATGAACTTCCACCTGCAGCGTTAGAATGCATTGGAGTCCCTAACCCGTTGAATTCTCTGGAAACTGTTTTTAATATAACAGCTGTTCGTTGGACCATACCGGCAGGTGTTGGTGTGTCCAATCTAAATGGTACAAATGCCCTTCGGGTGTACTCCCTGGATCCAAATCCATTTGCCGGAGTAACGGTCAATTTTGCCGCAGGTGGTTCCGGTCCGGCCATGCCCGGCTATGTTCCCTTGGTGGCAGGCGGAACGGTGACCAACTGTGTAACGTCCTCCGATATAACCATGGGAAGCGGCGGCCAATCCTGCGAACAGACAGACCTCGCTCCCGTCGGGCCTACCCCGAATTTATTTAAAAAGATCGTGGGTTCACCTTCGGTGCCTTACCCGACCAACATTGGTAATTTCATCGGTAGTCCTGCCATTAACCCAAACAGTAATCCGCCAATAGTACAGGGTGATAATGACCTGGTTTATGGTTTCAGGTTTAGTCATGCGGAGGAGTTTGCCTCCAACTGGCCCAACCCGGTAATCACCGATTTGCTGGACCCGAACGTAGAATACTTGCCGTATCCCGCCGGCACGAACTGGTGGACAGTGGCCATTGAAGATGAAGCATCCTTTCCGGCAGGGCAAAACGCCTACAATGACCCGGATTGTTTCAACCCTACGTTTACCGCCATCCCCAATTTTAACGGCACAGGGCGCACCCTCCTGCGCTGGGATTTTAGTAATTGTACCAACTACGGTGCCGGGCACTCTACGCATATGTATTTATACTACAGCGTCCGCATCAAGGCGGGCACCCCGGCAGGTACGGTCATCAGTGATATGAATATAAGCCCGCTGCCAACCAATGCCAACCTTTGCGAATGCGCTAACGGAAGCCTTGCGGGCACTACGGAGAATGCTTATTGGGCTGGTACAACCGATGCACTGGACTTTGACGGTGATGGCAATACGGCGGAGCTTCTCTGCAAGAGTAATGTAATTAATTACACCGTTACCCTGCAATCGGATATGAGTTCCTCCAAATGGGTAAAAGGCAAGTTGGACGGCGACTATTCGCGTTACCCCATTGCCGGTAATACGGATTTGACGGGAGATGGTGTTTATCAAATGTTTATTGAAAACACAGGCAATGCCTCCATGACTCAATTGGAAGTGGTGGATATTATGCCTTTTGTGGGGGATAACGGCGTGCTGCCAGCCTCCGGCACACGGTTGTCGGAATGGAGCGAAGAATTATCCGGGGCGATTACGGTTGAACGATGGAACAGCGGCACCCAAACCTGGGTGGCTGTGCCCGGCGCAGACCTGCCTTTGGGCTTGCAGTATTCCACTGCCACCAATCCTTGCCGCTTCACCAATGCTGTAACAAATAACCTGGATTTGACCGCTGCCAATGGTGGTGTCGGCCCCTCGGGATGTACCACGAACCCCTGGGCATCGTCTCCGGCGGCTGATGCGCGGTCTTTTTCTTTCCGGTTTTTACCGTCCGTACAATTTGCGCCCGGTGAAAAATTGCGGATAACGGTCCCGGTACGGGTCAATGGCAATCCTCCAGGTTGCAATGACCCTTTGTGTGTAGGCGATGTACTTACGAATAATGCTGTTGCCTGGAACTCCTTTGCTTATGGGTCCTATTATAATAATGCAGGCGTACCCACACGTCTGCTGGATACAGAACCGATCAAGGTAGGACTAAAAATGGCAGACCTTACCACGCACACCAGCTTGGGCAACTATGTTTGGTACGACGACAACTACAATGGTATTCAGGATGTGTTCGAAAACCCGGTTGTCGGGGTACAGGTAAGCCTTTGGAACTCAGCCGGTACAACCTTGCTGCAAACTACCACAACCGACTCTTACGGCTTTTACCGCTTTTACGGCCTCAATACAAGCACTACCTATTTAGTAAGGCTTGACAACCTCGCTGACTTCAATGGCGGCGCCCTTTCCGGTTATGCCCTGACGATTCAAAATTCTCCGTCCACCACCGACCTGCTCGATTCCGACGCGGCGCTCAATGGTAACGGAAACCCTCAAATAACAGCTACAACGGGTCCCGTCACTGGCATTGATCTGCCGGCTGACCCGACGGAATACCCAAGTTATGATTTCGGCTTTTTCCAAACCAATTGCGTAGGCGATTACGTCTGGTACGACGCCAACAGCAATGGTACCCAGGATAATGGGGAGAAACCAGTAGTGAATGCCACGGTAAAACTATTCAGTGTAGGGCCCGACGGCGGAATCGGCGGCGGCGACGACGTGCAAATAGGCAGCACCCTGACTACGGATGCCAACGGTTTTTATCAGTTCAACAATATTCCCAACGGTACCTATTATGTGCAATTCAGCAAAACAACCATCACGGGCATTGACCCGATTACAGGTCTTGCCGTGCTACCTGCCAACTGGATATTTACGGCGCCATTTTTAACTGGAAATGATTTTAATGATTCCGATGCCAACCAGGTAAACGGAAACTCCAATGCATTTACCTTAACCGGCAATGTATGCAACATCAGCATTGATGCCGGGTTGAAACCATCCGTCACCAATCCGGCCACCATCAAAGGTACTGTTTGGGGTGACTGTGTCGATGGCATCCGCCAGGTCGGCGAACAACTGCTGGCTAATGTACAGGTGGTCTTGCTGAACAGTTCGGGCATTCCGGTGGCTTCTGCCTATACTGACGGTCTGGGTCGCTATGAATTCACCGGCCTTACACCCAATGTGCCCTATCAGGTCTGGTTTGTGAAGAACTCTACCAGCACCTTTACACTGCAAAACCAGGGCGGGAACGACTTGATCGACAGCGATGCCGACCCTGTCACAGGCCTGGCGCCATCCGTTACACCTGCCAATAATGCGACGATTGACAATATAGATGCCGGCCTTTGTATTCCGCCTCTGATCGGCAACCGGGTTTGGAAGGATACGGACAGTGCCGGCGACCAGGATGCGAGCGAAGCAGGGATACCTGGTGTGACGGTTACGCTACATGATATGACCGCAGGCGGCGCCCAGGTGGGTTCTACCGTAACAGATGTCAACGGTTTGTATTATTTCGGCGGGTATGATAACCTGAATATGACCCCCATACCTGTTACCAACAACGTTTCTGTATCGTCTACCATCAATCTCGATTCAGATGATGCAGAAGAAACAACAGGAGGAGCATTTACTAGCAGCAGCAGTGACCTTGATTTGGGTTTTGACGGAGCCAATCAAAATTTGGCTGGTGTGCGCTTTACAGGTATTTCCATACCGCAGGGCGCAACTATTGTAAGCGCGAATATTCAGTTTAGTGCGGATAATTCAGCGGGCTCATCGGGGTCGCCCGTATTGGTCATCAAAGGCGATGATACAGACAATGCACTTACTTTTGTCAACAATGCAACACAAAAAATTTCTGTAAGACCTGTGACTACTGCATCGGTCAACTGGTCACCCGCTGCCTGGAGTACCAATAGTGAGCGCGGCGCCAATCAACTTTCCCCCAATGTTGGAACCATTGTTCAGGAAATCGTGGACAGAACTGGCTGGAGTAGCGGCAATGCCATGGCATTTATTATTTCGACAACGTCAGCATCTGGTTTGAGGGAGGCCGAAAACTTTGGTGAAGTTCCAGCAGGTGCTGCTACCCTTACGATAACCTATACGGCAGTTGGTTCCACCCCGCGTGCTTTATTGGCATCTACAAGTTATGAAGTGCGTGTGGGCGTCACACAGGGCATCATCCTGCCCTGTGTCCTTACCGGTCAAAACACAGGAGGTGTGACCAGCAATAGCCCTACCCTCGATGATGCAGACTCAGATGCTGCTTTGTCGGGCTCAAATGCTGTTATTGCCCTGACCAGCCCCGCAGCGGGCGGGATTAATCGGGGTTATGATTTTGGGTTTAAAGCACCTTCGGCCTGCGCCATCACCGTCACCTCTGCTACCCCCACCGCCTGCGACCCGCTTGACAATACCTATGACTTGGCAGTAACAGTAACGTATTCTACCCCCCCAACGGGCAACATTACAGTAACAACAACAACAGGCGCGAGTATTTCAGTACCACAAACAGGAAGCCCGCAAGTAATCACCCTCACGGGTTTACAGGCCAATGGATATCCCAATGTGGGTGTGACAGCTGCTTTCGCCAATGATATGGCATGCACCCATACTTTAACTTCGGCTTATACCGCTCCTACGGATTGTTGGGGCTGCACTGGAAATTTATTGGTAAACCCAAGTTTTGAAACGGGGGCATTGAACACCTCTCCACCGACAGGTTGGATGGGAGGTGGCCAGATTGCAGGAAATAATATGCAGGAGCCGGACGGGACGCAATATGCATTTGCAACTTTTCCTGCCACCAATATATACCAGGATGTTGCAGCTACTCCCGGATCAACCTTTACCCTGACCTTCTATTCTGGTGCGCATGTTCCAGGGGTTCAAACGGTGTCTTTGCGTTATCTGGACGCTTCGATGATTACATTGGGAACACCGGCTGTCCACAACGTAATCTATGATACAGACTTAACTACCCCGCAACAACTTGGCGGGCCTTATACGCTTACTCTGGGCGCAGCACCTGCTGGGACGGCCTTTGTGCGTGTAGAAGCCAACAACAACAATGTTGATTTTGTAAAAGTAGATGCTTTTTGCTTGACTACAACCGCCCCCCCTTGCCCTTCTATTACCAATCCATCTGCCGCCCAAAACATTTGCGTAGGTAGTGCGGGTAGCAACATCACAGTAAATACGGATCAAAATACTAGCAATAGCATTCGATTTGTCCGATTCACTTCGGATCAAATGTCTGGTGCAACTCCTAATGCAACCGAGGCAGCCAACATTTATGGAGGAGCAACGATAGTCGCTACGGTAACACCTACTGGCGCGAGCAATCCATATACTGCAACACTAACGGCAGCAACCGCAGGTTGGAGTGCTTTAGCACCTGGGACTTATTACATCTATGCGATTTTTAACCCAGATCTAGGGGCGTCTTGTCGCCCCTTAGTGGAGATCGTCGTTACCATCAACCCAGCACCGACGATCACTTTAGGAGCAAACCCAACAGTTTGTCAGGGTACGACGAGTGCAAGTTTGCCCTACACGGCGACTACGGGTACTCCAAACCAATACAGCATCGATTACAATGCGGCTGCGAATACGGCTGGTTTT
>JADLCC010000595.1 GCA_020847425.1 Saprospiraceae bacterium | reverse complement strand
TGCCCGATTCATGTAACCTGCCCGTTGAAAATGAAACGCCGTAATGCCATTTATGGGGGCGGACAGGCCGGATATCGGGTAGCGCAGGGCTGTGGGCGAATGTAGTCAGGTGCAATTTTCGGGCAGGATGCGACAATTCCTTGAGCAACAAAACCGGTATTGATGAGATCAGGCGATTGGAAGTTGCAACGGCCTTGTTCAAATGGGGAGCAACCTGCACGGATTGATCTGTAGCTTGCACAGGAATGGTTTTGACCATATCGATGCTGCTTGCAACCGATGCAGGTAAAAGGAAGTGCTTTGTGTTGTTTTCTGTTTTTTCCCAATGGCGGGGTGTCTGTATTTGTTTGTTTCGCTGTCCTGTGCTGAAAGGCGCAGGTCTTTGCTTTTTCTCCTGATTTTCTACAACATGGTGATCCGGGGTGGTGTTTGAAACAGCCGGTCCGGTGGTAGCGTTGACGTTTGGAGTTGCTGCTGTTGAAGTATGCGGCACGGTTCCGGCTCCTGATTTTTGGACTTGTTGCAAGGTGCTGGTGCCGGGCACTGCGTGGCATTTTAAATCCCAAAAAAGCAAGACCAGCAGACCGGAAACTATTCCTGTCAGCACCAACAGCCGGTTGATGAAACGCTGCCTTACCACCATCTTTTGCCGTTTGGCAATGCGTTCCCACAATTCATCGGAAGGAGCGCTGCGCAAGGCCAGCATTTTATTGCGGATGTAGCGTTCAAATGGGTGGTCGGATGGATGTTGCATGGTGTTTTTTTTAGATCGCCTGATATGGTTGGTACTGCGGAGATTATTGCCGATAACTTATTGATTTTCAAGGTTTTTTACAAAAAAGCAATCCAATTACCCTCCATCTTTTACTCCCGAAAGCATCTTTTCCACCAGTTTGCGCAGGAAACGGCAGGCCCGGACATATTGCGAACGGACGGTGCTTTCGGCGATGTGCATCATTTGTGCAATTTCTTCGAAGGAATACTCTTCCACACACCGGAGATTAAAAACCGTCCGGTAGCCTTCCGGCATTTGTTGCAGCAATTGCAGCACCACTTCTTCATCCAGTTCGGCATGGTTCGGTATACTGACGGCGTATTCCGGCGGCAACGATTCGAAGGGCTGCGCAAAACGGGTAGGGTATTTTTTATACAGTTGTGAAATGGCCACACGCGAAGTGATGCGCCGTAGCCAGCCTTCCAGAGAACCATCTCCGCGGAACTTCGGAATATCTCTGAAAATAACAATAAACGCTTCCTGCAGGAAGTCTTCTGCTTCCGAATGATCGCGGGCGTAGCGGAGGCAGACGGCAAACAATACTGCTTTGAACTGCGTATACAAATCCTTTTGGGCCCTTGGATCGCCTTTTTGACATTGCAACAGCAGTTGTTTCGGAAAATAATCCATGTAACTGGGAAGTGTTTGTCGGAAAGGCATGTAAAAACCTGTTTTTGCTGCACGGCGCCCAAAAAAAAATTTCAAACTACTCAACAGCATAAGCGAAACGCAAATTATTACAGGGCATCCATTCAACCACTTGATAAGGAAATGTGTTACTGTAAAAACCTCCAAAACCCTATTTGGGGGGATTGTAACCGAAATCCATCATGCAAAAAATATTAATTGTAGAAGACGACGCACATATCGCCGCGTTGATCAGTAGAACGCTACAGGAAAATAATTACGAAGTATTGGTCGCATTTGACGGCAAAATGGCACTTACACTGTTCGATCAACTTCGACCCAATTTGGTCATTACCGACCTCATTATGCCTCATTTGGGCGGGCAAGAGTTTTGCCGGCAAATCCGAAGTCGGAAAAGTAATGTGCCGATCATAATGCTCACGGCCCTGAACGGCACGGAAGACGTGGTGGAAGGCCTTGATGCCGGCGCCGACGATTATATGGTGAAACCTTTCCGGGTGCCGGAACTCCTGGCCCGGGTGCGTGCCCTGCTGCGCCGCGTGGAGCAATCGGAAGATAAACAAATCAGTACAGTGGCGGACCTGGTACTCGACCACGAAACCAAGGCCGTATCTCGCAACCAGGAAATAATCAAATTGACCGCCACAGAATTCAGGTTGCTCGAATTCCTGATACGCAATAAAAACCGCCTGAAAACCCGGATGGAAATTCTCGAGGAAGTGTGGGGGATGAGTTTCGATCCGAATACCAACGTCGTTGACGTGTATATCAACTATTTGCGCAATAAAATAGATAAACCCTTCGATAAAAAACTGCTGCATACGCAGGTGGGGCTGGGCTTTATCCTGAAAGAATAACTGCTATGTTGAAATCAGCACTAACCATCCGCCAACGCCTGCCACTGTTTATTTCCATCTCTGCCCTCCTGATTTTACTGCTCGAAGGGTATTTTATTTATATATACTCCGTCCGTTTTTGCGAACAGGAATTCCGGGAGCGTATTCAGGAAAGACTGGCGGCAGCCGACTCGGCCATTTCCGTTGACCCGACACACCCGTTTGCCGCTATCCAGGCATTGCCGCCGGCAGGATTGCCCGACGAACAGATTGTGTACGTGACCGGTCACGATATCAATTTGCTTCCCGGCAATATGGACACCAGTCAACTCGATCGCTGCACCTACTGCTTTGCACAGGTTGGCTTGCGCGATTATGGAGTTCTTCACGACTCCATTACGCACCACACCCTTATGGTTTCCGCCGTAGACCGCTACGGGATGAGCAAAATCCGCAATTTGCGTAGCGGAATTATGGCAGGCATCCTGCTCGGGGTGCTGCTGCTTACGATCGTCTCTTGGTTCTGGGTGAAAAAAATGCTGCAACCGATCGCTGACAAAATCAAAAAAGCCCGCTCCATCGGGGCCAGAAGCCTGAACCTGCGGCTCAATGTAAAAAACAACTACGACGAACTAGGACAACTGGCGCTTACCTTCAACGAAATGCTGGACCGGATTGAAGGCGGTTTCCGTACGCAACAGCAGTTTATACGAAACGCTTCCCACGAAATGCTGACACCGCTCACGGCCATCACGGCGGAGGCTGACCTGGCACTGCAACAAAGCCGGAGCAAGGAAAATTACCAGCACGCCCTGGAAAACATCCGGCAGCGCGCCCAGAACCTGAACGAACTGGTGGCGCAGCTGCTCCTGATGGCGAAAGTGGATAGCGGCGGCAACCACATGGACCGCCCCTGTGCGGCCGACGAAATACTGCTTCAGGTATTAAAAAACCTGCAAAACAAATACCCGGAAGCAGGCCATATGCTGCAGTTGCAAATAGAAGCCATGGAAGCGGCGGAGTTTGTGGTGATGTGTGACCCGGCAATTTTGCAGGCCGCTTACCATAATTTACTGGATAATGCCCTGAAATACGGCAACGAAAAACCCGTATCTGTCCGACTTTTTTTAGAAAACAAATCAGTAGGGATAGAAGTAAAAGACCAGGGCGACGGGATTGCCGCCGAGGATATGGAGCATTTGTTCAAACCGTTTTACCGCAGCAAAAAGCAGCAGCAAACCCCGGGAGTAGGGATCGGATTGTCGCTGGTAAAAAGTATCGCTGAAAAATATAAGGGAAACATTAGTATCCATTCGGAGCCCGGGCAGGGTGTCACAGCACGATTTTTATTGCCGGTATCTGAAAGTTGAAAGTCTAATGCGCTTCTAACCCGATTCTTATGCGCTTCTAATACTGTCCGCTCACCTTTGCATCAAAATAAAATGATGTGAAATATGAGACAGTATAAAATCAATGTGATTGTAATAGCCTCGCTGCTGGGCTTGAGTAGTTGTGCCACCGTTATGCCGGATCAGGTAGGGGTAAAACGCACCTTTGGACGAATCAACAACGATGTCAAAAAACCGGGCATGGTAGGATTCAATCCTTTTACCACCAGGGTCGTCCGGGTGCCGATTCGAACCATGAACCTCGCCATCACGGAAAACCTTCCTTCCAAAGAGGGTTTGACGATACGCTCTGAAAGTTCCATTTTGTATCGTTTGCGAGCCGGCGCCGTACCGCAAATCCTTCAGGAGACCGGGATGGAATTCGAAGATATGTTGATCCTGCCGGTTTTCCGTTCAGCGGCCTCCGATGTATGTTCCAAATACGACGCAAAGGACATGCATAGCGCCAAACGAGCCGAAATTGAAGAAGAAATTAAAAAACGTTTGGTGGAAGTGTGTGAACCAAAAGGGTTTATTATCGAATCCGTGTTGCTGAAGAGTATTTCGCTGCCTGCGGGTTTGTCCAAATCCATAGAAGCCAAACTGGAGGCCGAACAGGATGCGCTGCGCATGCAGTTTGTGTTGGACCGCCAGAAACAGGAAGCGCAACGTCAAATTATCGATGCGGAAGGCGCCAAGGAAATTGCCCGGATCCAAGCCGAAGGTAAACGAAATGCTACTATTATCGAAGCCGAAGCCAGAGCAAAACGCACCGAAATAGAAGCGCAGGGTATCCAGCGAGCCAACGATATGATCAATGCCAGTTTGAGCAACAACGTGTTGAAATTCAAACAGATAGAGGCTTTTCAGCAATTGTCCTCATCACCGAATACCAAAACGATCATTACGGATGGCAAAACGCCTATAGTGAATATGCTGGGTAATGAAGGAAATAATTAGATAGTACAATATTTTGAGTTGGTAGCCGGATGCGATAAGCGTGTCCGGCTTTTTTTAAAACCGCCGAACTGATCATGTCACATATTTTCTTTATTAGGCCAAAAAACGGGAACATGTCCGGCACCAGATTACTCTTGCTTTTTCTGATGTTGTTTTCCTCTCAGACAACCTATGCCCAGCACGATCATCCGGAAACCCTTTCCCTGGCTATCCGTATGGCTGAAATCGTCGACCGACGCCTCAATGATGCGGCGGTTGTACCGGAGCAAGCCAACCTGCTGGTGAAACTCATGGAATCCTACGAAGATTTTGAAGCGATTGCGCTGGCCGGATTCTATTGTCACGAAGTGCGTAATGCGGCGGAACAAGGCCGGCATTATTGCAACTGGCTGAGTGGATTTACGCGCGACAAAGATGTGAACACCTTGATAGAACGCGCGCAAAATGCACGGGTTCAAGCAAATAGAATGCGCGAGGCGGCATTGCTTTGTTTAAATGAGGCCGTGCAACAACAGCCGCAAAATGGTTTTACACTAGCCGACGTCCTCCGGTCCAATGCAGCCACAATAGAGCATGATCTAAGTGATGGGTTGGCATCGGAGGATTTTCATATCCTTTCTCAAAAAACGGAACACGCCGAACGGATTTTTCAGGACACGGAATTGCTGGCTTTACGCTTGCAACAGTGTGAAAAAGTCCTCGAAACTGCCCGCGAAGGCATTCGGGCCTGTAGTGCTTCCATGGCAGCGCCCAACTGGACGGAGGTAAAAGCACATCTGCAAACAGCCATCCGTTGTGCAACTACGGTGGCGATGTATGCCGGCAACTGTCATTATTAAGATTCATTCAGGATAAACTGCATTTTTGGTGCGCCCTGATTCTACGTGTATTTTTGCCGCCAAAAATACCCTCTTGGATTATACCATTAACCTTCGCTCCATTTTACTCCTGATTGCAATGCTGCAGGGGCTGGTCATCGCCGGCCTGCTGCTGCTGCGCGGTGTGCGCCGCCTGCAAACGGCCGATTTCTTTTTATCCGGTCTGCTTTTTTTCCTGGTCTGTTCGCTCATCGAGCATTTTATCGGTTTTATGGGTGTGTACGACTACGCCCGCGAGCAAGGCCATGACCTGACGTTTTTTCCGTTCAGCAACCCTTTTATGTACGGCCCGCTTATTTTATTGTACACCCGGGCATTGACAGACGGAGCGTTTCAATGGGAAAAAAGAGATGGGCTGCATTTTGTGTTGCCGTTATTTTACTACATCGTCCATTTTTTTGTCTGGGCGATGCCGGATGCGGCGAAGTTCCATTTTTTGGATGAGACCCTGGCAGGCGGGATCGTTCAATACGGTTTTGATGCTTCTTTTTATTTCGTTACCGGCTGGTATTTATGGCGATCTTTTCAACGTTTTTATGCCTACCGGAACCTGATTGAACAGGAATATGCCAACATCGGGAGCATTACACTCAATTGGATGCGCTTGTTTTTATTTGCATTCAGCGCCTATTTGTTGTTCGATCTCGCCTTCAGTGTGGTCGCTTTGCTGTACAATTTTTGGTACACCGGCTGGTACTGGCTCAACCTTACCAGGGCACTGCTGCTCTATTATATCTCGGCGACGGGCTGGGCATTTGCCCAAAAATCGAATGTACATTTCATGACACTGGCGAACAGGGCATTTGCGGAATCGGAGAGCCAGGTTGAAAATCCTGCAAATCCTTCGGTTGCAAAACCTGCCATACCTGAAGCAGAGATGTCGCTGCGCCGCACCCAATTGTCTGCTTTTATGGAGACAGAAAAACCCTGGCTCGATCCAGAACTGACACTATCCATGCTCTCCGGACAGGTACAACTCAATACCACTCAATTGTCGTATTTAATTAACACCGGGTTTGCTCAAAACTTCAACGATTTTGTCAATACCTATCGGGTGGAAGAGGTAAAGCAAAAACTGGCCTCGCCGGACTTTCAGCATCTTTCTTTGTTGGGTATTGCGTTCGAATCGGGCTTTAATTCAAAAGCCACTTTCAATCGGGCGTTTAAAAAACTGACGGGAAATGCGCCCAGCGAGTACAAATGAGAAGTGAGAAGTGAGAAGTGAGAGGTGAGAGGCGTAGATTACACCGCTTCGCGCTTAGAGTAATATTAAGGGCCTAAGCGTCAAGCGGTGTAATCTACGGACTCTCACCCTCTCACTTCTCACTTCTCACCTCTCACCTCTAAGTATTGCGTCTCAAATTATCTTTTGCAGCGATTGTCCCTCCACAGTCAGCCCACTTTTGCATCATTCAATTACAAACAAAACAGTTGATGATGTACAAGAACTTGATGCTTTTTTCCCTCGTATGGATTTTACTCACCCGTTTTTCAAACCATTTAACAGCGCAATCTATTTCCGGGATACTGCGCACGGAAACGGGTACTCCTGCGGAATTTGCCACAGTCAAACTTTTGCGCTCCGGCGACAGTACTGTTGTTGCCGGTACTGTTGCGAATGCCGACGGCTCCTTTCTTTTCCAAAATGTAATGCCGGGCGACTACCGTA
>JADLCC010000594.1 GCA_020847425.1 Saprospiraceae bacterium | reverse complement strand
GCCGCTTTTGAAAATGCTATTAAAGTGAATGCTGCCGTCGGCGGTTCTACCAATTTTGTGATCCATTTGCTGGCCATTGCCGGCCGGGTGGGCGTGGAGTTGAACCTGCAGGATATGGATACGTATTCGGCAGATATCCCATTGATTGCCAACCTGCAACCCTCCGGGAAGTATTTTATGGAAGACCTGTACTACGCCGGCGGGCTGCCTGCCGTCATCCGGGCTTTATTGCCCCGCATGAACGGAGATTGTATCACGGTGAACGGCAAAACCATGGGGGAGAATTATGCTGAAAGCGAATGTTATGATCAGGACGTTATTTCGGCCTTAGACCAGCCATTTAATGATGTTTCCGGCATCGTAGTGCTGAAAGGAAACCTTTGTGCAAACGGCGCGGTCATCAAACCATCCGCCGCGAGCAAACACCTGATGGAACACACCGGAAAAGCGGTGGTTTTTGAAACAATTGACGACTACAAAGCCAGAATTGACGACCCTGATCTGGACGTGGATGAAAACAGCATACTGGTTTTGAAAAATGTTGGACTGAAAGGTTACCCGGGTATGCCCGAAGTGGGCAACATGGGCCTTCCGCCCAAATTACTGGAAAAAGGGATTACCGACATGGTGCGTATTTCCGACGGCCGCATGAGCGGAACGGGTTTTGGAACGGTTGTGCTGCATGTTTCGCCGGAAGCGGCGCTCGGCGGCGCACTGGCTTTTGTGCAAAATGGCGATTTGATCACCCTGAACGTCGCAGCGCGCTTGTTGCATTTGCACGTGGATGAACAGGAATTGTCCGAAAGAAGAAGCAAATTTGTGCCGATCGACCTGGGTTATACACGTGGTTACACCAAAATGTTTATCGAGCACGTGTTACAACCCGATCAGGGCGCCGATTTTGATTATTTGAAAGGGTGCTCGGGGGCGGATATTCAACGGGACTCCCATTAGGTTATAGGTTATTGGTTATTCGTTATTCGTGGTGTTTCAGGCTGGCAATAGTATATAATAGTATGGGATAACTCCCGATGTCGAAACAGATAACTGATAACCAATAACAGATAACTAAAAACAAACAGGGAATGGAATTGCCCCCTTAAATACTATTCTCAGCCTGAAACACCACGAATAACGAATAACCAGCACATGAAGCTCATTAGATTCGGCGAAGCAGATCACGAAAAGCCAGGCATACTGGACCGGCAAGGGAAACGCAGAGACCTTTCCTCCGTTTTTACGGACTGGGACCGGAAATTTTTCCAGCAAGGCGGCATGGACAGCCTGAAAAAGCACATGGAAAACCTGGAGGTCTTTCCGGAGGTTCCCGATTCCGCCCGCTGGGGCGCCTGTGTGGCACGCCCGGGTAAAGTCATTTGTATCGGCCTCAACTATTCCGACCACGCTGCCGAATCGGGCATGGCGCTCCCGATGGAGCCGATTATTTTCCAGAAGGGCGCCAATACCGTCGTCGGCCCTTACGACAACATATTGATCCCCAGAAAAAGTGAAAAAACCGACTGGGAAGTGGAACTGGGCATCGTGATCGGGAAAGATGCGCGGTATCTGGACAGTGTCGAGGATGCTAAAAATTACATCGCAGGCTATTGTATTTCACACGACGTATCGGAACGGGCCTTCCAGTTGGAGCGCGGCGGCCAATGGACCAAGGGCAAATCCTGTGATAATTTTAACCCCCTCGGCCCTTTTTTATCTACGACCGACGACATCGCGGATGTGCACCAACTTCCTATGTCATTATGGGTAAATGGTGTTCAAATGCAAAAAGGAAATACCAATACCATGGTGTTCGACTGCTATTTTATTGTGCATTATCTGTCGCAGTTTATGACCCTCGAAGCCGGCGACCTGATTTCAACCGGAACACCTCCGGGTGTCGGACTGGGCATGAAACCACCTCAATATTTAAAAGCGGGTGATGTGGTGGAACTGGCTATTGAAGGTTTGGGGCGGCAGAAACAAATATGTGTAAATGCGTGAGTTGTGAGTCGTGAATCGTGAGTGGCATTACGTTAAAGAAAAAAGTGCCCACTCCTCTTCAACGAAATGCCACTCACGACTCACAACTCACGATTCACGATTCACGATGACATTTATCAACAAAACAACCATCATCACCGGCGCAGGGCAGGGCATCGGTTTCGAGATCGCCAGGCGCCTGGCTGCGGAAGGCGCACAGGTGATTTTGAACGATATTGACCCTACGCTGACGCAGCACGCTGCGCAGGCCATCCGGGAAGAGACAGGCGGAACCTGTATTCCGCTGGCGGGCGACAGCAGCGATGTTGTTTTTATCCAGACCATGGTGGATACGGCGGTTACGGAATTCGGCCGGCTGGATATTGTGATTGCCAACGCGGGGATTACCCTGTTCGGCGACTTTTTCGAGTATACGCCGGAGGCGTTTTTCCGGGTGATGCAGGTCAACCTGGGCGGCACGTTTTTTTTGGCGCAGGCTGCTTCCAAAGTGATGAAAAACCAGCCTTCCGGCGGCGCTCTTTTGTTTACCTCATCCGTCACGGGCCATCAGGCGCACAAAAACCTGGCGGCGTACGGCATGAGCAAAGCCGCCCTCGAAATGCTCGCCAAAAACCTGGTGATCGAATTATCGCCCTTTAAAATCAATGTAAATACCCTTGCCCCGGGCGCCACCCTGACCGAAAGAACCCTGAATGATCCGGAATACACAGCCGTCTGGTCGAAACTGACCCCCATGGGCCGGCCGGCTACGGTGTCCGATATCGCCGACACGGCTTTGTTTCTGGTCTCGGACCACGCCAAACACATTACAGGGCAAAGCCTGATCGTCGACGGCGGTTGGACGTGTATCAGCCCAAATCCGTGAGTGGTGAGTTGTGAATCGTGAGTTGTGAGTCGTGAGTGGCATTTCGTTGAAGCAAAAAGTGCTCACTCCTCTTCAACGTAATGCCACTCACGACTCACGACTCACAACTCACGATTCACGATTCACGACTCACGACTCACCACTCACAATTCACAATTCACAAAGATGTTTCGACTCGACAACAAAATAGCCCTCATTACCGGTGGGGGCAGTGGTATCGGAAAGGCCGTTGCCCTGTGTTTTGCCCGGCAAGGCGCGGTGGTCTGCATCCTGGATATGGACGAAACCGGCGGAAATGCCGTAGCGGACGAAATCCGGCAGCAGCAGGGCGAGGCATTGTTCCTGCCTTGTAACGTATGCGACCAGTCTGCTGTGCAGCAGGCCGTGCAGACCATTGTCGACCGTTATGCCACCATAGATATTCTGGTGAACAACGCCGGCATAGCGCATATCGGCACCGCCGAAACGACGCAGCCTGCCGATTTCGACCGCCTGATGAACGTGAATGTCAAAGGCGTGTACCATTGCCTGCACGCCGTATTGCCCATTATGAAACAAAAAGGCGGGGTAATACTGAACATGGCTTCCGTTGCCACATCCGTCGGACTGGCCGAACGATTTGCATACACCACGACCAAAGCAGCGGTAACAGGCATGACCTTGTCGGTGGCCAAGGATTTTCTGGAACACAAGATCCGTTGCAATAGTGTTTCACCGGGTCGGGTCCACACGCCTTTTGTAGACGGTTATCTGCAAAAAAACTACCCGGGTCGGGAAGCGGAAATGTTTGAAGTGCTCTCCAAAACCCAGCCTATCGGGCGCATGGGCAAACCCGAAGAAATCGCCCACCTGGTCCTGTATTTATGTTCCGACGAAGCCTCCTTTATTACCGGCTGCGATTACCCGATCGACGGAGGGTTTATTACCTTGAATACGTAAAATGCTGAGGGGTTGAGATTGTTGAGGAGTTGAGGGGTTGAGAATGTTGAGCATCCCCTCAATATCAGGCAAGGCCTCGGAGAGGCCCAACGTTTGTAGGATTCCCGTTATATTCAAAACAGTGGCCTCGGAGAGGCCTAACGTTTATGGTTTTTGGTGACAATAAATCTTACAATTCAACAAATGTTAGGCCTCTCCGAGGCCCTACGTGGGTATCTTGGCCGGTTCTACAAACGTTGGGCCTCTCCGAGGCTATGCTGATGGCTGTGCCCTCAACATCTCAACCCTCAACATCTCAACCACTCTCAACATCTCTATCATGCAAAACAGAAGAAGTTTTATCAAACAATCCGGACTACTGGCGCTCGGCGCCATGTCGGCCAGCCCACTGAGCGATATGCTCATCTCCAAAAAACGCAAGCCCATCGGGGTGCAGTTGTTCACCTTTTTCCCCACGTTCGACGCAGATGTAAAAGGTAACCTCGGGAAAATAAAAGCCATCGGTTTTCAGGAAATCGAGTCGGCTTTCAGCATGAAAGGTGGCATTTACGGCATGACGCCTCAAGCGTTTGCTGCCATGACGAAAGAACAGGGTCTCGCCTGGCGCTCGCACCACGTCATCGGTGCGCCATTCAAACCCAATCCGAATTTTGATACCAGCAAAATGCCCAAAATAGACACCCTCAAAAACGAATCCCAGAAACTGGTGGATATCGTGGCGGAAGGCGGCGCAACATATATGGTTTGCGCAGGCATCCCGCACGATACGGCCGATGAGGTAAAAGAAGGCGCGGAAATACTGAACAGGGCGGGTGAAATGGCCAGGAAAGCCGGGCTGACGTTCTGCTACCACAACCACGACAAGGAATTTAAAGACGTGCAGGGCATTGTGCCGTTTGATTATTTCGCCTCGCAAATCAGCGCCGATCTGATGAAATTCGAACTGGACCTGGCCTGGGTATCCAAAGCCGGCGTCGATCCGGTGGCCTTGTTCAAAAAACACAAAGGCCGTTTCCCTTTGCTGCACGTCAAGGATTTTGACAAAGGATTCCAGAACCTGATGCCCGTCGGTGAAGGTGTCATCGACTTCAAACGGATTTTCTCCTATGCCAAAACAGGCGGCGTAAAACACTATTTCGTGGAGCACGATATGCCGAAAGATGCCTTTGCCAGCATCACCAGCAGCATGGCTTATTTGAAGAAAATTATAAATAACCCATGATTGCTGTATCCCGATACGCATGGCAAAAAAAACGCCTGAGATGAAAAAAGGACTGAATTTTATGATCTGCATCCTGCTGACCATCGCGGCGGAAGCACAAACGGAAGCGCCTGATTTACTTAGGACGCAGTGGGACGCGCAGTGGATCAGTGTGCCCGACCAGGCTCCCACCGGCTACCAGGTTTGTTTGTTCCGCAAAACACTAGAACTTGCTGCAAGCCCGGGCGTTTTTTTTGTGCATGTATCGGCTGACAACCGGTATAAACTGTTCATCAACGGGGAGTTAGTGTCGCTCGGTCCTGCCAGAGGCGACCTACAGCACTGGAATTATGAATCCCTCGATATCGCAGCGCATTTGCATGCCGGGAAAAATACCATTGCCGCGCAGGTCTGGAACGAAGGCGACTGGCGACCCGAAGCGCAAATTTCCCTGCGCACCGGTTTTATCCTGCAAGGCGCGACAGCCGCCGAATCCGGCATCAACACCAATGATACCTGGAAATGTACCCGCGACAGCAGTTACAGTCCCCTGAAAGTATCCATGCGGACGTATTATGTGACTGGCCCCGGCGAACTCATTCATATGGACAAGCAGCCCAAAAACTGGCAAAATGAAGGTTTTCAGGATGCGGCCTGGAAAAACGCGCAAGTGCTGTTCCACGGTGCGCCTAAAAACCTGAAAGGCCCCTACGGTACGCCAACGGGCTGGATGCTCATGCCTTCCTCCATTCCGCAAATGGAGATGAAACCGGAGCGGTTCGGAAAAGTGCTCGAATCGGGCGGCATCGCCATTCCAGGCACTTTCCCAACCGAAAAAACCAGCCTGACGATTCCTGCCCACACGCTGACAACCATCGTTTTGGACCAGACTTACCTCACCAATGCGTATCCCACACTCGTTTTCAGTGGTGGCAAATCGGCGGCTATTTCCCTGACCTACGCGGAAGCATTATTCACCCAATACCCGGCAAAAGGCAAACGCAATGAAACGGCCGGCAAACATTTCCTGGGCCGGAAAGACAGTATTGTGTCGGATGGCTCTGCGGGGCAGGTGTTTACTACATTGGCTTTCCGGACCTACCGGTTTGTGCAATTGACGCTGCGCACGGAAAACGAACCGCTTGTACTGGAAGACATCTACGGGACATTCACCGGTTACCCGTTTCAATTTCGTGCAGCCCTGGAATCGGCGCCCGCCGAAATGACGCAAATGCTCGACATCGGCTGGCGCACCGCGCGGCTTTGTGCCGTCGAAACCTATTTCGATTGCCCGTATTACGAACAATTGCAGTACATCGGAGACACGCGCATACAGGGCCTGGTGTCTATTTACAACAGCGGCGACGAGCGCCTTTTGCGCAATGCCATCAATCAGATGGACCAGTCGCGGCAACCCGAAGGCGTAACGCTGAGCCGCCACCCCTCGTACACGCCGCAGTACATCCCGACGTTTTCGCTGTGGTACGTGGGCATGTTGCACGACTACAGCAGGTACGGCCGTGACCGGGATTTTATCAAAAATAAACTGCCCGGCATGCGGCAGGTGATGGAATATTTCCGGGGCTTCCAGACGGCCGACGGTTCCTTGAAAGACGTGCCGCACTGGATGTTTACCGATTGGGTGAATACCAAAGGCTGGATCTCCGACGTGGGTCCCATGAGCGATGACGGTACTTCTGCGCTGCTGGATCTGCAATTGCTCTGGGCTTATCAGTTGGCCGCCGATCTGGAAAGTAAACTGGGGATGACGGATTACGCGGTGCTGTATGCCGGCCATGCCGCGCGGTTGAAAATGACCATACAGAGCAAATACTGGGATCCATCCAGAAAACTGTACGCCGACAGAGCGGAAAAAGATTTTTACTCGCAACATGCCAATGCCCTGGCGATCCTGACCGGAATGGTGCAAAATACCGACGCCAAACGACTGGCCGGGCTATTACGCGCCGACACCAGTCTGGCTCCTGCGTCCATTTATTTCAAATACTACCTGCACCAGGCACTCGTCAAAGCGGGCATGGGCAACGACTACCCCGACTGGCTCGATATCTGGCGGGAAAACATCGCCATGGGCCTCACGACCTGGGCCGAAAGTTCGGACCTGAACACCGTCCGCTCGGATTGCCACGCCTGGGGATCGAGTCCCAATATCGAGTTTTTCAGAACGGTGCTGGGTATCGACAGCGACGGGCTTGGGTTTTCAAAAGTGAAAATCGAGCCGCATCTGGGCGATTTGAAAAAGATAGGCGGGCGTATTCCGCACACCAACGGAACTTTGACCGTCTGTTATGAACTGGCGAACGGGCAATGGAACATCGAGGTTGATTTGCCGGAAGGCATTACTGGCGTGTTCGTTTGGAAAGGGAAACAGATGCCTTTAAAAGCAGGCGCCAATAACTGGAAAATTTAAAATGACATTTGAACAACTTCAATCTCAACTCTCCGGCGAAGTATACTTCAGGGATTCGACGCTCGACCAGGCCGTTCGCCGGGTGTATGCCACGGATGCTTCCGAGTACCAGGAAAAACCGATGGCAGTGGCTTTGCCGCAGGATGTCGACGACCTGAAAATGCTGGTTCGTTTTGCTACGGACAACAAACTATCGCTCATCCCCCGGGCCGGAGGCACCTCCCTCGCGGGGCAGGTTGTCGGCGGTGGGGTAGTGGTTGATATTTCCAAACACCTCAACCAGATCCTGGAAGTCAACACCGCCGAAAAATGGGTGCGGGTGCAGCCCGGCGTCATCAGGGACGACCTGAACGCCTTCCTGAAGCCCTACGGATTGATGTTCGGTCCCGAAACCTCCACCGCCAACAGGGCCATGATCGGCGGTATGATCGGCAACAACTCCTGCGGGCTGCATTCCATCATCTGGGGCACAACCAGAGATAACCTGGTGGAAATCAAGGCAATACTTCATGATGGCAACGAAGTTGTTTTTAGTGATTTGACGGAAAGCGCATTTTTTGACAAATGCAACCAGCAGGACGCGGAAGGGGAGTTGTACAGAAAAATAAACGGTCTGATCCAAAACCCACTCAACCGGGAAGCCATCCGCACGGGTTTTCCCAAAAAGAACATCAAACGCCGCAACACAGGCTATGCCCTCGATTTTGTACTGGAAATGTCCACGTTCGGGCAGCCATTTAATTTGAGCAAACTCATTGCCGGTTCGGAAGGCACACTTTGCCTGATCACCGAAGCCAAACTGCAGCTGATCGAGCTGCCCCCCGCTTCGGTGGGCATGGTGGCTGTTCACACGCACACGATCCACGAGGCGCTGCTGGCCAACCTGGTCGCCCTCCGGCACCAGTGTACCGCTTCCGAACTGGTGGACCATTTCATCCTGGAATTTACAAAAACCAATACCGAACAATCCAAAAACCGCTTTTTTATCGAAGGCGAGCCCCGTGCCATTTTAATGGTGGAGTTTTTTGGCCAAACGGCAGCGGAACTGACCGCCCGCTGCGAGCACCTGATCGCCGAATTAAAGGAACAACAACTCGGTTACGCTTTTCCCGTTTTGCAGGGAGATGACTGCAAAAAAGCCTGGGAAGTGCGCAAAGGAGGCCTGGGGCTCCTGCGCAATTTGCCCGGCGATGCCCGGCCGGTCAACCTGATCGAGGACTGCGCCGTAGATCCTGCCGATTTGCCCGACTATATCGAAAACCTGGAAAAACTCCTGCAAAAACACGGTGTGCAGTATGCCATGTACGCGCATGCCGGCGCGGGCGAATTGCACGTGGAACCTATCCTGAACCTCAAAACGACACAGGGGCGCAGCCTTTTCCGCACCATCCTGGAAGAAACGGCCGCGCTGGTAAAAACCTACGGGGGTTCGTTGTCCGGCGAGCACGGCGACGGCCGACTGCGGGGCGAATTTGTGCCTTTTATGATGGGCGCGCACAACTACGGCCTGTTCAAGGAAGTCAAGGCGATGTTTGACCCGCTGGGCATTTTTAACCCCGGAAAAATTGTGGATGCGCCGCCGATGGATCAGTTCCTGCGCTACGATACCGCACAGCCTGCCAACGACATAAAAACCGTCTACAATTTTTCCAACCAGGGCGGTTTTTTGCGCCTGGCCGAAAAATGCAGCGGCTCGGGTGATTGCCGCAAAACGGAAATCACAGGTGGCACCATGTGCCCGAGTTACATGGCCACCCGCAGCGAACGCGACACGACAAGGGCGCGGGCCAACATACTCCGCCAGTACCTGAGCAATGCCGATACGGCATTTGTAAGCGACCATGAGGTCAAAGAAATCCTCGACCTCTGCCTTTCCTGCAAAGCCTGCAAATCGGAATGCCCGTCGAGCGTTGATGTGGCTAAAATGAAAGGAGAATTCATGCAGGGCTATTACGACCGGCACGGCATCCCTTTCCGCACAAAACTGATCGGTGATTTTTCCCGGCAAATGAAACTGGCTTCGATAGCGCCCCGTGCTTACCGGTTTGTGGTGGAAACGCCCGCCTTGCGCCGGTTGCTGAACCGGGCAGTGGGTTTCCACCCCGAACGCAGCATGCCGACCCTGGCCGACCAAACCTTGCGGAAATGGTACAAAACCGCATTTCAGCAGCAACCGGCAGCGCAGACCCGGAAAGTGTACGTTTTCTGCGATGAAT
>JADLCC010000593.1 GCA_020847425.1 Saprospiraceae bacterium | reverse complement strand
TCCAAGGAAAGCAACGCCGACCTGTTCTGGCAGTCTTGCGGGGGCATGGGCTGGACGGGCGTCATCCTCAGCGCACGCTTTCAGTTGCGCCCCCTCCGCTCGACGCAGATGCAGCAAAACACCGTGTGGGCGAGTAATTGGGAACATCTTTTTGCGGCTTTGTCCGGCCACCCGGACTACGAATACGCGGCTGCCTGGGTCGACGGGCTGTCCAAGGGGCAACACTTCGGTCGCGGGGCCGCTTTTTTCGCCAACCATGCGGAAGGGCAGGGGAGTGCGGCACTGGAATTCCGGGAAAAAAAGCCGCGCAACGTGCGGTTTTACGCGCCTTCTGGCCTGCTGAACCCCTGGAGCATTAAAATCCACAACGCTTTGTACCTGCGCAAAAAGCCGCCCGGCGAGCAGACGGTCGACCTGGATACCTATTTCTACCCACTGGACGGGGTACAAAACTGGAACCGCCTGTACGGCCGCCGGGGTTTTGTGCAGTACCAGTTTTGCCTGCCTGAAGAAACGGCGTTCGACGGCATCGCTCGGGCCCTGGAAACGATCCAGAACAGCCCGGATGCGCCGTTCCTGACAGTGTTGAAACGGCATGGCGCCCGGCCGCCTGAAGCAAAATACTCTTTCCCGGATAAAGGCTACTCGCTGGCGCTGGATTTTCCACGAACGCGCACGGTGTTTGCGCTGGTGCGGCAACTGGATGAACTGGTCTGGAATGCGGGCGGGAAGATTTACCTGACGAAAGATGCGTGCTCGGCTGGGAAGATGAGCAGAGTGGAGGTTGGGGATTTTGGAGAGAAGAAGTGGTGGTCGGCGTTGCGGGGAAGGATAGATTAACTAAACTGATTTTCAACGTTTTATGGTATGATTAATTTTCTCAAAACATGCTGCACAAGTACTTTGATCGTCGTTGTACTGTGCTTGGCCTGTCACGTACAGGCCCAAGACCTTGATTTTCATTTATCCACAGACGACTACGATGTCAGTTTTCCGAAGGCGTGGAAGTATGAGCGGAATGGGTCGATAGTCAATATCAAATTGCCTTGCACGTCATCCTCGTCCAACCCTTATTTGCAAATACAACTCAATCGGTCACCTGAGGCACGTACTCCGATATATATGCGGGCAATGAAGGATCAGATTACATCGCTTCCACTCGGAGCAACTTCGGAATACTATAAAAAAATTAAAACAAGTCAGGTGAACATCGGGGGACTCGATGGTTATTTGGTAGAGATAATCGGAGAGAATGTTGGGAACGTTTCGGGTATCAAAGATATCTCGATCAACAAAGATTACTTTCTTGAATATGATTTCCTTACGACCTTCAAAATAATGATGCATGCTGAAAAGCGATGGTACGACCCCTGCGCTGCTACGATAGAAAAAATCCTGCAATCCATCCGGTTTCACCCGCTCGAATTCGAACTTTTTCAGCCTAAAACGATCGTAGTTGAAACGACGGAAAAAGAAATAAGAGATGTTTGGCTGAAAACGACAACGAGTCGCTACATGCAGGACATGAATAAATTGGACAGCATACTTCATGAACTGGGTGAAAAGCGCGCATTTATCAGATTGACCGATTCCGGGATGGAACTAAAGAACTGGGCAGACTTTTTTGACTGGAAATCCCGCTCGAGTTTAGCAGACCGGCAGGTTTATTCCTACGAAGTATGGGGCGATCGATTGGATATTTTTACGACCTACCTGCACCTGGGCGACTATAAAAAATTACGGATCAAGCCTACCGGTGCAAATAAATTGAACTTCCTTTTCGAGAAGGAAAACGGGGCTTCTATACATTGGATTTTGACATACCGGGATGCGCATAAGCTGCCACTGAATACAACTTTACTGTTAGACCGTTTTCTGTTCATAAATAATGAGAGTTATTCCTACGACGGCGGAAAAACGGCTTACATCATGCGATTGCTGTTGAACAATGAGGTGTATCAATTAAATGTTTCGGACATTATCGTTTACTGACGAGTTACTCCACTGGCCCATAGGTTACCTCCACCACCCCTAATCACCCAAGCGCTTGCGGCTTCAGGCCTCATGATCACTATCCGCGTCGGCTGTGCCGACAAACGCAGCATACATATATTCCTGCGGAGAACAGTATGAAAATGTTTTTGCCTCCTTCACTCCCCAAAGTACTCCACCCCGTTCATGCCCACAAACCCATACCGGCCGTTTTTGCGGACTTTAAAAATCAAAAATCCCATACCGATGCGTTGAGGGAGGTTTTCTGCAACTTCCAGGGATTCGTACAAGGGAGGAATCAGGTTGTAGGGAGAATGCGGGACAAAAATGCCCGTCAGGGCGCCATTGTTATAGCGGATACGCGAATAACCGTCTTTCCATACTTCGGTCATTTCGAAAGGAAACAATACTTGTCCGTCGTCGCCGATGCATCGGATGGGTTCGCCGTTTTTGCGGACGAAAAACAGGTGATCGGAGCCGATTTTTCTGAAAGCAGCCCAGCGATGACCATAAACGGCCAGCGGCATTTCATCGAATTGCGGTTCTATTTTGCGGCCTTTGCCTTCGTTTTCGACCAGTCCGATTTTCCCGTTTTTCATTGTCATGATGAACTTGTTGCCTGGATCGAGCCGCTTTATTGAATCTACCCCGAGGTAATTGGCCAACTCCATTTCCTTGATTTCCCATTTGAGCCTTTGTTTTTTGGCGAATTCACTCTCACCGCCTTTGCCCTGCTCTTTTGGCGGGGCGGGCGCTTCTACCATAACTTCGTCCACCTGGAGCGGCTTTGGGAATTTGGCCTCTTCGAACGGGGTAATTTTACCCTTCAGATCGATGAAGTAGGTTTTTCCTTTTTTTTCGGCCTTGTAGCCAAGGCGAACGTATTGCCCTTGTTCGTTGAGGCCGTCATGGCGGCTTATTTTATCGTACTCGGGTTTAGCCAACAGTTTTCCGTCGATATCGTACAGTCCTTTTTTACCGCCTTGTTCCACTAAAATGCCAGTCAAAAACAGATCTCCATGGGCATCGTCGTATTTCAATGGGACGAGCGGCTGGCCGTTCATAGTTAAAGCGCCCGTTCGTCCACCTTTTTTCGCCTGAATAAAGCCACCGGAAGCGATTATGTGGAGTTGCAATAATTCATATTGTGGTGGTACCACAACGTTCAGGCGGTGATCGATCATACCCCATTTGCCTTTCTCTAAAAAGACTGCCCGAGCGGCGAACGAATTGACATAGCAGACTTTAAAAAAGCCGAGCGAGTCGAAACGGGGCTGATGGCGGATATTTCCCAGGGTATCGGAGTAGCCCCAGATGGAACCGAAGCGGTAAGGCATTAAAGGTTCGAAATCGGCCGGCGGCTGGACGGCTTGTGCAGAGAGGGTTGCGCTAACCGGCAAGCAAAACCAGAACAGCAGGAAGATCAAATGCTTCAAAGTAGTTATTGGTTGTCAGTAATTCGTTATCCTGCTTGATAAACAAGCAATTATATGAAAAATGGCTCAAACTGATATTAAGCGGAAAACCTGTTGCAAAAGTACAACATTATGCCTGGCATCTTAAATCAACCGGCAACTGCTGCTGCGTCGCGCTCGGGTTTCATAAAAATAGACTGAAATATATCTAATTTAGCTGCCAGCAAAACACCTCCGCCCCTTATGTTACCGCACCCGCCTCAACTCCTCAGGCCCCGCAGACGCGGCAGTTCGACAGGGACACAAACCTTTTGGTCAATTTTAATATCTAAAAAATAATTCAATGGCTAAAAAGATTTTATTCATGCTGATCCAACAGTTATATCAGTTTTTACTGCTGAGCACTGGCAAACGAGTGTATTTTGTTTTGATCATCTCTTGTACCTGCTTTTCTGGTTTATTTGCGCAATTCGATTCAAATAGCAAGAAATTGCAAATAAGTGTTCATGCCAATTTCGGAGCAGCGCTTAGTTTGCCAAAACACAACAATAGTATTTTATTCGTTCCGGCAAATACCAGCCCGTATTATGGTTTATTGGTAAACGGGAATTATAGAAAAATAAACGTAGAAACCGGATTACAAAATTTTACCTATCGGGTAAGTATGGCGGTGGAAGACGCAGATGTTCAAACAAAACATTTTGCTTCCTTTAACAATGTCTATACCGGTTATCATAGATTTCATTCATCGATAGGTTATACGATATACTTGAAAAATAACTATTTTGCCTTTGAACCGTATTTGTCGGGAGGAATGCTTTTTACCAGTTCCGGTTATTCCAATATATCGACTGGAAGTACCGGGAATTATATTCAGCCAAACGATACAAATATTACTACTTTTACATACGGCATACAAAGAACCCAAAAGCGCATTTTTGATGCAGGTTTTGGTGCAAAATTTAAGTATAAATATAAAAAACTCACTGTTGCCTTTAACGTTGAATACTTTCAAGCATTTAGCCCCTGGAGCACTTTGTATGGAGTGTATGACAGAAGAAGTATATTGTATGGCGCGCTGCATGCCATGCAATCATTTAGATCCTCAGATAAAAATGTTATTGCTGGAATTTCAGTGGGCTGGTCCATCTATAACTAGTTTTTAAGCAATACCTATGCTGCCAAATAACGCAATTTTATTGGTGCAAACATTACAGAATGATGTCGATCAACTGGAAAAAGGTCTGGTAGACTGGCTGAAAAGTCAAAAAGTCAGGCCCAAAAAAATCCCTGCGCATTACATCCATATCATTCATCCGATTCAGGCGGCATTGTCGCAATTGATAAATCCGGATATGGATATTGCTGCCAGCGGCAAACCCATACAATCCATCTTCAATAGTGCCGGAGGCTTCTTTCATCTGTTTGAAGGGATGGAAAGTGTGCTGGACGCCAAGATGCCGGATACCTTTTTTACCCTCAAAGACAAGATCTTTAAAAACGTCGTTGCCTTAAAAAACTGGTATGATGCTTTTCCGAAAACCTGATTATCAGCGTTTTAATCGCTTTTTGTAGTCTGAGCACAGTCGAGGGAGTTGAAAAACATCACGGATCTCTGTGATCGCTGCCAGAACAGGGCGGAAAAAGAGAAGGGTTTGCCTGCGGCGGCGTGGAAACTAATCCGACTGAAGGTCACTACACCAACCCCGCCATTATGCCTACCTTCGCGGAAATTTAAATTCAACACAATGGCTGCAACAAAAATTACGGTAAACTCCAACGGTTCCCTCAAAGTAGAGGGCGATTTCGAGATTGTAGATGCACAAGGAAATGTGTACGGCCTGCAGGGCAGAACGACACTGGGGCTGTGCCGCTGCGGCTTGTCCAAAAACAAGCCCTTTTGCGATGGTTCCCACAACGGGCATTTGGAACATCAGGCAGTAGCCTTTGATCTGCCCCCGAAAAAGGTGTAATCGACACAATGGCTGTTTTTGTCGCAGCGTTGGATGGAAATATCCGACGTTGCGACAATAAACAGATGTCTAACAAACACAAATTGGTTTTGGTCGTAAATCCATTGCAGATGACTGCAAGCGAAGGCGTCAAACTATCCAACCATCAAACTATCAAACCATCCAACCATGAAACACCTGATCCTGATTTTTACAACCCTGCTCTCCCTTTCCGGATTCGCGCAGAAAGCCCTGCCGGAAGACGTTGCCAAAAGTATCCAGGAGCGGATAGCCAACGGATACAGCCCCAGCATCGTGGTCGGAATTGTGGATAAAGACGGGCCGCAGTATTACGTATTCGGTACCAAAACGGCCGGCGGCAAAGAACATGTCGACGAGCATACCATTTATGAAATCGGCTCCATTTCCAAAACATTTACCGGTATTCTGCTCGCGCAAATGACGTTGCGCGGCACATTGAACACGGATGATCCGGCTCAAAAATACCTGCCTGATTTGGTCAAAATGCCCATGAGAAACGGGAAACAGATCACACTGGGGCATTTGTCCGACCATACCTCCGCGCTGCCGCGCCTGCCGTCCAACATGAACCCCGCGGACCCGGCCAATCCCTATGCCGATTACACGGTAGACCAGATGTATACCTTTTTGAATGCGTACACCCTGACCC